>JAUVPN010000148.1 GCA_030598645.1 Hyphomicrobium sp.
ATCTTGGAAAGTTCAGCCCCTGATTTGATCCATTGGCGGAGTGCCGTCGCATCCCAACTATTCATTGCTGCCTCCATCACTCTCGAACTTTGACAAGCAATATCGAGGTTGAATCGCTTTCGCTGTGAAGAGGCTCACAGCAGTGCGGTCGGAAATGTTTGAAGTTGTACCCCGAAATTGCATGAACAGATCGTTCAGAGCCAGTTCACGGGTGATCTGATTATCTAGCGCGTCACCCCGACACCGGCCATCGCATTTGGTCGCTGCATGACCAAATCTAACTTGGGAGGTTGGCATGAGCATCAGGATTCGGCGACACGGTGTTGTTGATGAAAAACCAAAGCGGTTTTGCCCGAACTGCTCATCCGGACTGCGTCGCAAGTCGACATATCACGGAAGCGCCATGCTGGCGGCACGCATTAATCGCAACATACTTGCCAAGGTTGTTCAGCGCATGACGCAGTACAAATCGATAGACGATATACCTGAACACTTATTCTAATCCCCAAATGCGAGCAGCCCCCAAACTCACAATCGGAGTGGGCCGTGCCACTGGACCGTAATGAAAAATGCCAGTGTACTTTATGGGCAAGTGCATCGACCTTGGCTTAGGACGGCCACTCGGTGAAAGCAAGCGTAGTCGAGTGGGCAGCCAGTGATGTATACCGACATTCCCCAGATGACCATTGATACCAGCTTTCATTGAGTTCGACTCATTGGGGGGATTCCCAAATCAGTTGATCCGTGATTCAAGCTGGCAAACTGAAGGGGGTTTGCCATGCGGCCAGGGATCGAACTTCGCGGGGATTTTGATGCAGCTAGCCTTCGGGCATTGGCAAAAGCGACGAAAGATGCCGGCCAAAGCCGGCGTCTTGAGCCAATGCATGATGCTCCGCGCAGGTTGGTATGAGTTGAACAAATCCGTATGCAGTGTGGTGCGCGCCAACCGTCTGCTCACCAACGGCGAACGCGACCCTGTTGGCATTCGGCCGGCGTCCAAGAACCCGCACAAGACTCGGCATGCACCGCTGTAGATTTTCGCAGCCTTTGCAAACCAAAATAGAAAAAGAACAGCCTGTGAAGTGGAACACAGACGCTGGAGAGCGGGTTTCTTATTGTGAACTCATCAGTGATTGGCCGCTTTCTGGAGCACATTATCTTCTCCGCATCGCGACCATCTATTAACTCCTGAAAGCTCCTCACGGACGCCTGATTGACATTCCAGGAAGGGGACATCCAGGAACGTGAACGGAGGTTATTATGTACACCAGCTTATTCAATTGTCCATCGGCGTCTCGACCGCGGCTTGAGCGTCTTGCTCGCACAGTGGTTGTTCGAAGCGTTGTGTCGTTTTGCCTACTAGCCGCAACCTCCATGATCACGTCATCGTCGATGAAGGGAGACTGTTCTGCCGGTTTAACAAAGTGCGCGCGAATTCTATCGCGAGCCTCATTTTCCCCCAAAGCAAGCCCTATTGTCCAACGTGAAGTGTCGAATTTCGGGGCTATCATCTCGATCACATCAACGCCCAAGCGTGCTAAGCAGCATCGTTGCGGCCCACGAGAAAAGGTCGTTCAGCAACTCTCAAAACGATTTTCCGAGCATCGCAAAGCCCGCGGTCTCGTTTCGGCTCAGGTCTTGATGGAATTGTTCGCATCGAAGAGGGGCACCTGGACGGTGATCCTTTCGACCGCGCAGGGCGTGTCGTGCATTTTGGCAGCTGGTGGCTTTTGGCAGCCTACGCTCGAGCTTGCCGGGGCTGAGGCCTAGCAGAGAACTTTGCCCCACGTCCCGGAGCGATGAACCTAACCACTTAAAGTTCTAGATCCGGGACGTGTGCTGAGAAATTGGCCAACAACGAGGCCGCGATTGCGTGATACCCATTTTTCGCTCTACAATGCGAGGTCATGTTCAAAACGATGCGGGAGAAGTGTCAATGGGATTGCGGTTAAAATTCAATCTCATTTTGGCGCTATGTTTTCTACTGGGGTTAGGAGCATCATCGCTCTTCTTGTTCAAGGTTTTGCAGCAGAACGCCACGGAGCAGCTGCACGCCCAAATCGGGGTGCTGCGTGCTCAGGCGCTCGCGGTTCGGCGCTACACGTCGGAGGAAGTTCGCCCGCTGCTGATTGATTTATCGGAGGTGCAATTTCTTCCCCAGACCGTGCCCTCGTTTTCAGCACAAACAGCGTTCGCCAATTTCCGCGACCGCTATCCGCAATTTTATTACAAGGAGGCAGCGCTCAATCCGACGAACCCATCCGACCGAGCGACGGACTGGGAACGCGATATGATCGAAAGATTGCGCGCTGACAGATCGCTCGACGAGCTCGTGAACATCCGCGAGACAGAAAACGGGTCACAATACACCATTGCCTTTCCGCTCGTGATCAAGAGTGAAAGTTGCCTCACTTGCCATTCGGCTCCGGAAAGGGCGCCAGCCTCAATGGTGGCGCTCTATGGTTCGAAAAATGGGTTTGGATGGAAGCTCAACGAAGTCGTCGGAGCGCAAATCTTTTCAGTTCCCCTGCAGTTGGCAGAAAAGCAAAGTTGGCAAAACTTGCAGCTGGTCGTCGCGGCGATGAGTGCGATATTCCTCGTTCTGATCATATTGTTAAATGCGTTGCTTGGCCGAATGGTCATTTCACCCGTTAGCAAGATGGCGCGGATCGCTGAACGCGTCAGCATGGGCGAGGGCGATCAACCCGAGTATGTGCACTCTGGTTCAGACGAAATTGCTTCGCTATCTCAATCCTTTAATCGAATGCGACGGAGCCTAGACAATGCCATGAAAATGATAGAGACTTGAAGTCAGCGCGTCACAGCTTACGCGTGTGCAAACCGGGTCGCGGTAAGCCAGTAGGCTGCGCGGACCGAGGACTTGGCCAGTGAGTAAGGAGCAGACGGACGACCAGATCGAGCTGCCGTCCCCCGAGGATCTTCAGCCTGCTATACCGAGCACTATAGGCAAGTATCGTGTCGACGGACTAATTGGGCGTGGCGCGGTGGGCGTGGTCTATAAGGGGTATGATGAGCAAATAGGCCGCCCCCTCGCAATCAAGACTCTGCGCCTCGATGTCATCGCAAATCTGGACAATCGCGAAATCGTGCTCAAACGATTTGCGACGGAAGCGCGTTCGGCTGGGAGGTGCCTGCATCCGAACATCGTAACTGTCTTCGATTATGTGGAGCAAGATGGCGCCCCCTACATCATTATGGAGTATGTAAGCGCCGGGACGCTGGAGAGCGTTATCAGGTCAGGAACAATGCTTCCGCTCCGCCAAGTGGGCGAGATCATGGCCCAGTTGCTGTTCGCCCTCGACCTTGCGCACTCGAAGGGCGTAGTCCACCGCGATGTGAAGCCGGCGAATATTCTTTGTCCGTCTGCGGCATCCATCAAGGTGACAGATTTCGGCGTGGCCCGCTTAGATGCGCTCGAAGTCACGATCCCTGGAGGGTTGGGCACGATAGGAACGCCGAATTACATGTCTCCTGAGCAATTCCTTGGGCGTCCGGTTGACGGTCGATCGGATCTGTTTTCAGCCGGCGTGATCCTGTTTGAGCTTCTGACCGGCACCAAACCGTTTGTCGCGACCGATGTGCCCGAGCTCATGCGCATGCTGTTGAACCAATGTCCGCCAGCACTATCGACGCTTCGTCCTGGCCTCTGGCCTCATTTGGACGATGTTGTGCAGAGAGCGTTGGCCCGCAATCCAGAGGATCGCTTTCAGAACGCGGAACAGTTTGTAGACGGGCTTAACGTGGCCATCGAAGCGGTTGCGGCCGATAACTCGCCCCCGCTGGATCTCACGAAGATTTCGCCAGCGCCCGGAACTGAGGAGTCTCGATCGACCGAAGACCACCTCAACCACACTATGTTCGAAAAGCTAATGCCGGAGACGTTGGGCGCAGTCGAGCAAGCCCTGGCCCGTTCAATCGGCCCGATCGCGAAATTGGTGGTATGCCGGGTGTCGAAAAAGGTAACCGATGTAGAAAGTATGTTGTCGTCACTCGCCGAGCATATCGCGAATGAAGATGAAGCTGCGTGCTTTCGGGATGAGGCCGAGCTCAAGCTCCGTAATGATCGCGGCGTCACAGGCATCCGCCTCGACGCCGTAATCTCTAACGATGAGATCCACGCGGTGACAAAAGCGCTCGTACCACTGATTGGACCTGTGGCGCGCGTTATCGCGGAGCGTCAAGCCGAGATCGCAATCGGTCGCGACGACTACTATCAGCGTCTAGCCGAGGCAATCCCCAATGAGGGTGACCGAAACGCTTTTTTGGAATTATTACGAACAAAGGCCTAGCCTAGCTATACGGGCTAACCAGCTAAAAGACCATGGTCCCTGCTTCTCCAGGCCCCGATGATCCAGACGGCGCGCAGCGACGATACCTGCGAGCGGTATTCGCAGCGGACATCGCCAACTTTAGTGGCAGTGTGTCGGTAAACGAGACAAATGCTGTCTCCCATCTGTGCGAAACTCGAAAAGTCGCCTGCGAAGAGCTGGACAGCTATGGGGGCTGGCTATTCGGTATGCCAGGCGACGGAATTTTCGCGCTCTTTGAAAGCGCCATCGATGCGGTGATGTGTGCGTTGAAAACCCAAATGAGGCTGGCTCAGCACCCCAGTCTGGACGGAACGCAGTTGCGGATCGGCGTGCATCTCGGCGAAGTGTTGTTTGTTAACGATTTGCCTTTCGGCGAAGTGCTCGCGGTTGCAGCCCGGCTGGAAAGCCTAGCTGATCCTGGCGGCATTTTGGTTTCCGCGGCTGTGGTGGACACCGTCTCGGCCCGTATATCTGCCACTTTTGAGGAACGTGGTGTGCCACGGTTGAAGAATATTCCAAGACGGATTGTCACGTTCAGTGTGTCACCACCCCCTGACGCAAACTCTCTGGAGGGAACGAGCGGAAAAAAACAACCGCTCGATCGCACTACCCAACTCGATAGAGCTGCAGTGAGCCAAAGTGCAGTGCAGTCCTCTATCCATCACCCCACTGTCGATCAGTTGCAACCGAAGAGACAGCAGTTGTCGAGGAGGCCGTCTGCGGAATGTCTCGCGCAGCTGGGCGATGCGCTGGCCGTTCATTTGGGCCCCTTCGCGCGCGTTATCGTTGAACGCTGTTCGGCAAGAACCACTACGCTACAGGAATTGTCTCTGCAGTTGGAACTAGAAATTCCAAACGAAGATGAGAGGCACTTGTTTCGAGCCCGGATCATGGAGATTTGCGCTACCGAGTACGACTAGCGCAGTTTTCAGTTAGTTTGGGACAATCGCCCAGCACATTGATCAAATCTCACCAATGGTCTACTCCCCGATCGGGTGCAGCAATTCGGCCCCTCGGCGTTGTTGCGGCACCGCGCCCGTTGCACACACCCCGTGTTTGCGCTGCGCCTAGCCGATTGAGCCGATTTGCTACCATCAAATGATTCAGACTAACTGAAAACTGCGCTAGAGCTCTTCACCAAGTTCAGCGATTTCGTCCAATCTTTCACGATCATGAATGGTGATCTGATTGCGAGACTGGGTCAGCAGTCCCTCGTCTGCCCAGCGGCCAAGTATCTTGTTGAGGCTCTCGCGAGACATCACGGCCCAACGCGCCAGCTCGCCCTGGGTCAGATTGATGGAAAGCACAACACCCTGAGCAGTCTCCCCACCATAATCAAGGCAGAGATGAACGAGAATTCGGGCGAGACGCTCGGGCGCTGTTCGCAACGCTGAATCCTCCATCCGCGCGCTGACCCAGCGCAGCCGCTCGCAAAGGAAACCAATGACGTTTAGAGCGAGTTCGGGATCGCGACGAAGAGCGTCAAAGAATGACCGGCGATTAATTACCAGAAGTTCTGAGGCGTCCATCCCAGAGGCGCTTGCCGTACGCTCGCTACCGTCGAGCAAGCCAATCTCACCAAAGATGGCTCCGGGTGTAAGCACATTGAGGGTGATTTCTGCACCGGCAGCAGAGACCGTCCAAATACGCACCCGACCCGAGAACACCACATACATTGCGTTGGAGGGATCGCAGGCGCTAAAAAGCTGCTCGCCTTTAGCCAGACGGAGCCGTTGCGACTGTCGCGTCAAGCTTTCAAGAGTGGTCTCGGATATCCCTTCGAACAGCACAAGGCTCTTCAGTTCAATCCGCGAACCACTAGGTCGCGGTGTGTTGGATGAGGGGGCTGAGCACATGGGCGTACCTTAGCATTCGTGCTTTCGCTGAGCATAAGCAAGCCCCCTGTCATTATGTGATTGTCCCGCTTCAACGGCTCAAGGTCCAGCAGCTTTTGCTGACACGAAGCCGCGGGCGGCGCACCAATGTGTGGGTTGTTCGATGGCAGAGAAAGCGTAATTGGTGAATTTTCCTAAGAATTGAGCCTCCTTGTGAGACAGATCACACGTTGTCGTCCCAGCGCACTGTAAGATTGGCTAATTCAACAGCCTGCTAGAGGACCTGACTACGCATAGTCTGAGCACTCCGAGCAGGAAAATTGACGGGAAAAGCAGATGCAATCCGAATACGACTTGTTTCCTCATAGCGAAACCTCGAAGGGCGCTTCGGAGGATGGCGAGCAAGCGAACTGGTCAGAGGAAACCGGTTTTCGCCGAGACGAAGACTGGCGCAACCACGTGCGACCGCTTCATGATCAGTACTCAACGAATGATGATAAAAAAGATGGGGTAGAACTCACTGCTGACGACGTCGGCTCACAGAAGGACGCGCACAAGCGATCCGCCGAGGATAACGCTTTGGATGAAGGTTCAG
>JAUVPN010000265.1 GCA_030598645.1 Hyphomicrobium sp.
AATCGGTCGCAGTCCCCTCGCCAAAGTCGTGGGAGCTATCGCCGAATTTTGGTGACGATTGATCAGTCGGCGGATTTTCATTGACGACTGTCGCGGCGACCTCCAACTGATCGGCATACTTGATTTCTTCGAAGAATGGGAACAGCCTTACGCCTAGCTCGGATATCGATCATCTGATCCCTAGACGATCTTGCCCTCACCAGCTGCTCAGAACATGCTACGGTCCAAGCAGCCCAGACGTAGGCCAATGAGCGTTGGGTTCTAAGTTGCAAACTGGCATCGCGTCGTCGAGCAGGTCACGCCACTAAGCCCTCGCCTTGAAGGAAATCACGAGTGCTCGGCGCCACGATTTGCTGTCGATGCTGGGCACCACGTCACTACAATGGCAATCACCAGATAGCGACGCCGCGCCATCGGGCTGGATCGAGCAACATATGCCCCTCAAAATTATAGAAGTGCTCAGTGCACCTTCGGGTACCGTGAACGAGGACTGCGTGGGTGCTGAAGCCGCTCTGGCTTGGGTCATCGACGCGGCAACGGACGTTATAGAAGAAGCACTTGTTGGCACAGCATCCGATGCCGCTTGGTTTGCGGTAGCACTTAATGCCGCACTGTGTCGATACTCTCACAATCCTCCCGCGGACCTCGCTCGGCTCCCCGCCCTATTAGCGCCAGAGTTAGCCGACGAATTTGACAGAGCCGCACGCCGGAAGCCTAAGCAACGTTACGAGCACCCATCTGCAGCGGCCCTCGTCGTCCGTGAAGGCGACAAGGGGCTCGACTACGTCAGCGTGGGCGATTGCACGCTGCTGCTAGAGACGTCGTCTGGGTTCGCGCGCATTGGCACGGAGGCGGCAGACGCTGGCGATGCCTGCATTTCAGACGCTATTCGTCGCTATCAAGAGCGTGAGGCCATGCCGACCGCCGAAAGCGCCCGTAGCTATATCTGGCCCAAAATCCGCGCACGCCGCGCCCAGATGAACGAGCCAGAGGGCTATGGCGTCTGGTCCATCACCCCTCCGCCGGCGCACTACGTCTGCGCAGGCACCGTGCAGCCAGTCGAAGGAGGGACGGCGCTTCTGGCAACTGACGGTCTCTTCCGGCTCGTAGATGTCTTTGCGCGTTATTCGGAGCAGGCAATGTTTAAATTGGCCCTGTCACGCGGACTTGGTGCGCTTGTGGAAGAGTTGCGTCGGCTTGAGGCGGCTGATCGCGACAACATCCACTACCCCCGCGCTAAGACGTGCGATGATGCCACCGGGCTGCTTTTGCGCCTCAGCTGACGTTGTATTGCATGGGCTCCGGAGCGGGTAGAGGCAGTAGGGTCCACTTCGGATTGTGTTGCCAAATGGTTCACCCACCAGGTCGTGCCAAGTCACGCTCAATGCTCGCGAGCGCTTTGCCAGCATGTCCTTTTTGGGTCAAAAGCGGACATTTGAGGGAACGCAGTAGATGTCCGCTAAGTGCCAAAAGCGGACATTGACCGACCAACCCTTAGAGAACTTCAGCGGACGGACTGGCTCCCAAAGAGCCAGCATTCGCAGAGGTGGCACAATATCCGCCAGACCAACCAGCCTTGACGCTCGGTTGAGAGTGCCGGATTCTAACTTAGAAACTGGTACCGCTTCGTGGGGTAGGCCACACTGAGCGGGAGGCCATTCCCTCCAATCTCAATCTGTTCTCTTTCCTCCACCGTTCTAACAACGCCCTCTTATCTCTTTTTTTGTTGGGCGTATTCCCACAGCGAACAGGGTAGACAACCAAGTTTGCGCCGCCTACATGATCAGATTGAAGCTGTACTGACGTGGCGCGCTCGATACTCTGATACTGACATTTTGTGCACCGTACAGCAGGACCTTCATAGCACAGGCGCCCGCAATAATGCTCAACCTCGTAACCGGCTGCCTTCATATCAGAAACGAAATGGTTACAATCACGGTTGATGTACACCATCTGCCTCCATCAAACTGATGCTGTGGACTGGCCTGCCCTCCTGAAACGGGTCCGTGTTGATTGAGCGAGTCCGGTGCCGTCTCGTGTTCGGTCTTCGCTGTCCGATAAGTGCCGAAAGCAGACATAAGGGATGCAACGGGCCTTTGCCTGATTGGTCCTCGGAAGCGGATCAACACGGACGTGAGCCCACCACGCGCGCAACATTGGAAATCTGTCGGCCGCCCCGCATTGGCGGTCACGCAAAATGGGCGCTGATCCACTTGTAGGGGGCAGACCAGCACCCTTCGATCGCTACTGTGCCCAGCCCAAACGGATGGGCATGCCCGGGGGAGGCACCCCGCGAGGGACGGCGGAGAGTAGCGCGCCTTTTTAGGATTTTAATTCCGTCCGGTCAATGCGTTACGCCAGATACTTAAGATAAATGATAAGCTTCGCACGCTGCGAGGTCGTTTGTGGCTGATCAATTCGTGTAACGGGGCGTACAATTATCGCTTAATGCCGGTGACAAGCGTTCGCGTTGACAAAGTGTGGGAACACGGCACTTGCGTCAGTTGGCGCCGCCAAGGCTCAGCATGAGGTTACGGCGCCTTGCCGCCTGAACTCCGCGATGACGCCGTCTTGAGCGCCTGGCCTTGCGGCGAGCCGCACGGGCGCGCGTTGCTTCGCGCGTGCCCGTGATGGAAGGCTGGGAGACGCCGGGGTCATTTGACCCGTCGATGGTTACGGCGACGACGTTACTGGACTGATTGTCGTTCTCAGTCGAAGGCCGCGGGAGTTGCTTTGGACCATCGACCGCCATGGGCCCTGGCAGCGGAGCCCTTGTAATGACGTTCGTTGCTACCGGTCGCATCAGGGGCTGCGCAGCAGGTTGTGGTGCACCGGCGCGCTTCCAAGAGAATACTTTGGCGCCACCCTGTTCGCCGCTGCCCGATCTGCGCTGCGTATCAGCGATTATGTTCTGCGGCGCGCAATTGCCGCCAACGGTTGCGATCTGACCTGCAGGGCACGCGGCGCACGTCTTGTCGCTGTTTTCTTGCAGCAATGTCAGCAGCGCGTAGTCTGGCTCCTTGATGGGCAAGGTCGCGTTGACGCGATCAACGAATACCTTCATCGCGTATTTGGAACCTGCACCCCAAAATCCGCTGATTCTGCCCCGGTAGCAGCCGCGCTTCTTGAGCTTGCGCTGAAGCTCGACAACGAGCTTGTAGCGGCTCGTTGGGTCCTTCGGCCTGAGTGACGCCGCTCTGGATCCAGACTTAATCTTTCCATCAGTATTGGCAACGACGGGCTGCCAGCCCGTGACAGTCGCGCGGAGTTTAGGTGCTGGCAGCGGCGCGGTAATCGCGGAGTGGTCACGCTTGACCGTGCTCGGGGCTGGCCGTTCGGCGCGGCGCGGCTGGGGTGGCTTAAGATTGGCCAATGCCAATCTTGGCGAGAAAGATCGCAAGGTTGCTGCTGTGGCGGAGGGTGCGCGCGACCGGTTTGCCCCGTTCCAGAGCCGTTGCGCATTCTCACGCGAAGCTTCGCGGTCGACCAGCGGTGGCATATACACAAACAGACCAACGCCGATGCCAGCTAAGAGTACGAACGCGACAAGGCTACGCATAACGCTAAACCCTACAACTCTCGTCATGCGAGGGCAATTCCGTCGGCCACGCTGTCCTCCCCCACGAAGCTGTAACAGAGTCTGCGTTAGAACCTCGCGCAGTCTTATGTTCGGTCTTCGATGTCCGCTTTGAGTCAAAAACGGTCATGGTGGCGCGCGTCAGGCTTGAGGCGCCAAAATAAGAAGGCCCCCGATATGGGGGCCTTCTTGCTCGCCAAAACAGCCGTGTTGGTTTAGGCACACTGACATGGTGTGGGAACCCTTTCAGATCTGCGAGCGAGAATTCTCCAACGACAACGCGAAGCCATCATTCGGA
>JAUVPN010000244.1 GCA_030598645.1 Hyphomicrobium sp.
GCAGTCCGGTTGCCGCAACCTCGCCAACTGCCCAAAGACCAGGGATACTCGTGTGCCCCCATGCATCGGTGGCGACGCCTCCCATGTGATAGTGCGCGGCCGGCGCCACGGGAATGAGTTGCGTCACGGGATCAATGCCGGCTGCCCGGCAATGCGCATAGACGGTCGGAAAGAATTTAGGGAAACGATCGCCTATGGCTGTGCGGCAGTCGAGAAAGGCCCCGCGGCCGGCCGCAAGCTCCGCGTAAACGCCGCGCGCTACGATATCGCGCGGACTGAGTTCGGCGCGGGCGTCCAGGCGCTTCATGAATCGCTCGCTCTCAGCATTGACGAGGATCGCGCCTTCTCCGCGTAATGCCTCTGTGGCGAGTGGTGCGGGTGCTGCGCCAACGTTAAGCGCAGTAGGGTGAAACTGGATGAATTCGGCGTCGCCGATGACAGCGCCTGCGCGGGCAGCCATGGCAATGGATTCACCCCGGGCATACGCAGGATTTGTGGTAACTGAAAAGAGGCCGCCTACTCCGCCGGTGGCCAGCACAACTGCACATGCGGGCACGAAATCGTAGCTGCCGTTGCCGAAGTTGTCGGGGCGAACGAGCCTCACGCCGGCCACCCGCCCATCGGAGACGATCAGGTCGTCGGCCTCGTATCCTTCCAGTACGCGAATGGAGGGTGTTCGCTTCACCGCGGCGATTAGGGCCTGCATGATGGCAGCGCCTGTCCGGTCGCCTGACACTCGCAAGATGCGCCGCCTCGAATGGGCTGCTTCCTGGCCGTGGAGAAGATGCCCTTGCGCGTCGCGATCGAAGGGCACGCCGAGCTCCAGAAGGTCATCAATGCGCTCGGAGCCTTCCTGAGCGACAAATTGCGCGACTTGCGAATCCACAATGCCGGCGCCCGCTGCGATGGTATCAGCGGCATGCAACTGTGGGCTGTCGTCCGCGCCCACCGCCGCAGCAATCCCGCCTTGCGCCCATGCCGATGAGGTTCCTTGACCCAATGGGGTTGCGGCAAGCACGGTGACATGCATTGGGGCAAGCTTTAATGCCGTGAACAGTCCGGCCAGTCCTGCCCCAATGATGACTACGTCACCGTTATCGCCGAGCTTGTCTTCGCAAGCAGGCTCGAAATTCGATCGGACTGGTCTGACAACGTTTGAAGCCATAAACATCACACTAGGAGAACTGGCGGCCGGCTTCGGTGCATCAGTTAGTCAAGTCTACCATTCGCTCGACTGCGCGCCGGGCTTTCTCGGCTATGGCCGGATCGATGACCACTTCGTAACGCATATCGAGTAGGGCCTCGTAGATGTTCTCCAAGCTGATGCGTTTCATATACGGGCACAGGTTGCACGGGCGGACGAACTCTACGTCCGGCGCTTCGGCGGCTACATTGGAGCTCATAGAGCACTCTGTGATCAGAGCGACCTTGCGCGGGTGATTGGTCTTAACCCAATTGATCATGGCCGATGTAGAGCCGGTGAAGTCAGCGACGTTTAAGACGTCAGGCGGACATTCGGGGTGTGCAATGATTTTGGTGCCCGGGTCCGCCGCGCGGATCTCTTCGATGTCGTTCGCCGTAAACCGCTCGTGCACCTCACAATGCCCCTTCCAGGCGATGATCTCCACGTCGGTTTGTGTCTGCACGTACTTGGAGAGGTATTCATCGGGAATGAGCAACACGCGTGGCACGCTTAGGCTCTCGACTACTTTCACAGCGTTGGATGAGGTGCAGCAAATGTCACATTCGGCCTTCACGGCAGCCGAAGTGTTGACGTACGTAACGATGGGCACGCCTGGGTACGCTTGGCGTAACATGCGCACGTCTTCTGGCGTTATGGACGCCGCCAGCGAGCAGCCTGCTTTCGGGTCTGGAATAAGAACAGTCTTTTCGGGGCTCAGAAGCTTCGAGGTCTCAGCCATGAAATGTACGCCGGCCTGTACGATGACCTCGGCGTCAGTCCTTGCGGCTTCCTTGGCGAGTTGGAGCGAATCCCCGCGAAAGTCGCCGACACAGTGAAAAATCTCAGGCGTCATGTAATTGTGCGCCAGTATGACGGCGTTGCGCTGCGCCTTTAGCTCATTGATTGCCTTAATGAGCGGCGCGTAGTGCGGCCACTCCATGGGCGTGACAACGTGCTTGACGCGCGCATAAAGCGGCGCCAGCTCCTTTACGAGTTCAGGCGTGAACGCAGGGAGTGCGACAGCGGGCAGTGGCTCTTGCACATTGGGTCGGCGGAGGGCCTCGGCTGTGCGGGCTTCCACAAAATTCATTGCGCACTCCCTACTTATAACATATACTCATATTGAGTATATGTTGGCCATGAAACGAACCGGCCTAAGCCGGTCACGTTCCATATAATGCTCAGAATGAGTATTCTAAGTCGCTGTCAATAATATGTTATCTGGCGCAAAGAGGCCAGAGGTGATTACGCGCACGTGCAAAAGGTCCCCGTGCACCTATCGAAACGCTCCGGTCGATGCCTCAGTTCTTGCCGGGTTTTACCCGCACGCCGGGTGCCGGACGTTCCAGCAATACTTCGCGTCTGAAGCGGAAGAGCTTTGCCGGACGACCACCGGTTCGCATCCGAACTTCACCTGTCGGCTCGACGAGCCCTGCTCCCTCAACAAGGCGCCGGAAGTTTTGCTTATGCAGATGCGGACCAAGGATTGCTTCCACTGTTCTTTGCAGCTCATAGAGCGTGAATTCCCCAGGCATGAGTTCAAAGATCACGGGCCGGTATTTGATCTTCGCGCGCACCCGTCCGATGGCCGTTGCGAGAATACGCCGGTGATCGAAGCGCATTGGTGTGCCCAGTCGCGGACGCTCCTGCCAGGTTTTCGCGCTATCACGTCCATCGCGGGCCGCCTCGTCAACAAGCCCGGCGTCATATAGCAGCTCAAACCGTTCGAGAACCTTCTCTTCGTCCCAGCTAGCGCCGTCAAAGCCGAAGCAGATACGCACGCGCTCTTGCCGACTGATGGGCCGCATTGACGCGGTATGCGTGATTGGGCGCGATGCCCAGTCGCGCAATCGCGGCTCAATCGTGTGATCCAAGATGGCAGGACGGCCCTTTCGCCAATCCTCCCAAGGGAAATAGTGGTACCAGCTGTGCCATGAGCCTCGCGCCAGCTTTAGCGAGGATTTGGCTTCAGTCAGTGCAAGATATCCGATCGATACGACGTGAGGCCCAACATCGCCTGTCTTCTCACTTCGTCCGCGATCACCAAAGGTATAGAGCTGCTCAGCATAGCCAAGCTCCACACCAGTTTGTGCGCGAACCCAATCCCTCAGCCCGATCTCAAACGTACGGTGCTCGAGCGGTGAAAATGGGCCGAAAGGAAGACCGTCCGTGGCCCCCGCCACGTCTGCTTCGCCCCTGATAATTAGGGCGACAGGTTCGTTGTCCGCCACCGCAACGATGGCAGCGTTTAGTCCGATTTCTACTGACGCCGGCTCGCCGCGCGATGCTAGCGCGACGATGCGATCGGCTGTGACAGCCGAACGCCTGAGCTCGGTAGGCGAGTTCATATCTTTGCTCCAATTTTCTTGGAGCCCCCCAAGTGCTATTTGTTAAATGCCGATCATGGCGGTTTTCGGATCGGCCCCGCCGTCTAGTGTTATGCTGTATTTGAACTTATTATGTATCAAGCGGTGTTCATCTGTCATTCGTCAAAGCTTGGAATCTAGCTAAAAACCTTGTCTGGGCGGCTTCGGCCTGCACGGGAATTAGGTTCTGAAGATCGTTCACTACATGACCTGGTAGCCTTTTTTGCTCCCCAAAAAAAATTGTGGCTTCCTCCTTAGAAAATCCTGCCAGGCGGGTTGCCTCATGGAACGCGGCGATTCGATCGGCGGCTTTGATCTCAGCTTGAATAGTCTGGGGGGGCTCTGCGGGAAGCTTGAAACGCTTGTGGATTGCTGCGAGTAGCCTTAGCTCGAAGGTCTTGTAGTCCAGGCCTATTGCATTCTTGAACGGACTGATTAGGTCGCCAACCACATACTCCGACGCGTCGTGCAGCAACGCTGCGAGGCTCCAGCGGGTCGGCCAATCTTGATTACACGCAGTTGCGATCGCTTCGACCACTATGGCGTGCTGGGCCACCGAAAACGCATGATCGCCAAGTGTTTGGCCGTTCCAGCGAGCTACGCGTGCAAGACCATGGGCGATATCCTCAATCTCGATGTCGTCCGGCGAGGGGTTCAAGAGATCGAGACGTCGGCCGGATAGCATGCGCTGCCAGGCTCGCTTGGGCGTTCCATTTTCCGACGTTCTTGTAGTCTTCATATATCGCCTCAGAGCGTTGCCCGGGCCCTTTGCAGCTTGGCGCATGGCGCGTGCCGATGACAATCAACCAGATGGTCGTTCACCATGCCTGCCGACTGCATCAATGCATAAAGCGTCGTCGGCCC
>JAUVPN010000203.1 GCA_030598645.1 Hyphomicrobium sp.
AGACAGGCTTGGTAGGCGGCGGCGTCACCTTCCTCAACAACGGCGCATTTTCCATGCGCGCAATGCCAGCCCTCAGGCGTCTTGCACCACTCGCTCAGTATAACCACTTCTTCCCAGCTAGGGGCTTGCACGGCTAGTCCGCAGTCGGCGTTGAGCACGAAAGAGGCACCATCGAACACGAGCTCATCCTGCCCTCCTACCTGATTGAGGTAGGCAAGCGGCAGCCCCGTCTCGGTAATGCGCGCTACGACCTTGTTCATCCGAGCATCAGGTTTCATCCAATCGAAGGGCGAACCATTAACCGATACGAGAATCTCCGCGCCGGCCTCTGCTAGGCACTCAGTCACATCGGGGGCCCAGATGTCCTCGCAAATAGGAACACCGAGCCGTACCCCGCGGAAATTGATCGGCCCGGGCATGCGGCCTTGTGAAAAAATACGCTTCTCGTCGAATACGCCGTAATTCGGCAAGTCGGCCTTAAACCGCACAGCCTCGACCTTCCCACTGTCAAGCAATACCAGCGCGTTGTAGACGTTGCCCTCCTCGGGCCAAATGGTGCCGGTGAGCACACCGGGGCCGGGGCCAAGCTTGGCCGCGAGGGTTTCCACCCGGCGGCGCGCGGCCAACTGGAATGCGGGCCTGAGGACAAGATCCTCAGGCGGATACCCCGTGATGAAAAGTTCCGGAAACACGACAAGGTCAGCGCCCAACGCATGCGCCCTGGCGCGCATCTCCACTAACTTTGCAATATTTCCGTCGAGGTCACCTACGGTAGGGTTTGCCTGGGCAAGCGCTATTTTGATGCGCTTTTGCGCGGAGTTCGACATGAGCGGACCTTAAGAACGAGCCAGGCTGCGCCGCAAAGCAAAGCCTGGTTGTGCAGCACGCGGTTCCGATGCCACCAAGCATGCAATTATCCGAACGCTGGGATCGGCTGCAGCGGCACCGCCATGCCTTCGCGTTCTTGCTTGAGCCGCTCCGCAATGAGGAAAGCAAGCTCGAGAGACTGAGCGGCATTGAGACGAGGATCGCATAGCGTCGCATAGCGATCCTTGAGTTGGGCCTCAGAGATATTGGCTGCGGCGCCGCCCGTGCATTCGGTTACAGGCAGTCCGGTCATTTCTACGTGGATGCCACCGGCGCGCGTACCTTCCGCGCGGTGGACGTCAAAAAATGTCTCCGCCTCCTTAAGGATACGATCGAAGGGTCGCGTCTTGTAACCGTTAGCCGTCGAGATTGTATTCGCGTGCATAGGATCGCACGACCAAACGACCGTACGGCCCTCCTTTTCCACCCTGCGGATCAACTTGGGCAGATGCTCTCCAACCTTGTCGGCGCCCAAACGGCAGATGAGCGTCAACCGGCCGGGCTCGTCCGTCGGGTTGAGGATTTCGATGAGGCGCATCAGGCTGTCCGCCTCCAACGACGGACCGCACTTAACTCCAATGGGGTTCTTAATCCCCCGCAAGAACTCAACATGAGCGTGATCTAGCTGGCGCGTACGATCGCCGATCCATAGCATGTGTCCAGATGTTGCATACCAGTTCTGCGACCCGCCCGCTTCATCCCGGCGGACAAGCGCCTGCTCGTAACCCAAGAGCAGGCTTTCATGGCTGGTATAGAACGTCGTCCGACCTAGCGTCGGCACAGTCTCCTCGGTGATCCCGCACGAGCGCATAAATCGTAATGCCGTTTGGATCTCCTCAGCCATCGCCTTGTACTTCTTACCGAAGGGGCTCCTTTGCTCGAAATCGAGCAACCAACGCATGACGTTCTCCAACCCCGCGTAGCCACCTCCGGAGAACGCTCGCAGAAGGTTGAGCGTCGCTGCTGATTGACGATAGGCCTCCAGCTGCCGGCGCGGATCAGGAGTTCGGTCCTGTGCCGTGAACTCTTCGCCGTTTATGATGTCGCCACGATAGCTCGGAAGTTCTTCATCACCCTTCTTCTCAGTGGGTGAGGAGCGCGGCTTGGCGAATTGGCCACCAATGCGTCCAACCTTGACCACCGGAAAGCCGCCGGCGAATGTCAGTACAACCGCCATTTGCAGAAAGATACGGAAGAGCTCGCGGATGTGGTTGGCACCGTGCTCGGCGAAACTCTCAGCACAATCGCCGCCTTGCAGAAGAAATGCGTTGCCATGTGCGACATCGGCCAAGGCGCGCTTAAGCTTGTCCGCCTCACCAGCGAAGACCAGCGGTGGGAACGTCTCAAGCTTAGCTTCGACCGCGGCAAGCGCGGCCCCGTCGGGGTACACTGGCACCTGGACGATCGGCTTGGACCGCCAGCTGTCAGGGGACCAGGGTGCGGCCATTTCTACTTCTCCATAACGCAAGCACGTGAATAGAGCGCAGCGGGCCCAAAGCGACTGGCGAAACACCGAAAGCGCATCGTTTTGAACTCACTATGCCATTCCCCGGGGCTTATAGGCTATCCTCTTGTTGGAGGCCAGCAAACCACGCATTGATTAGTTGCCTGCCCCAGACTGACGCCATAGTCGGGTTTTCAGCCTGGGCCGTCCTCCAGCGCCGAAATTCGACGCACCAGCATGTCACGAGCCGAGCTATGAGCCTAAAAGAACCAACATTTACCTTCGGCATTGAGGAGGAATACTTCCTCGTAGACCTTCGCACTCGCGATCTCGTCCACGCCCCCCCTTCCTTGATGGAGGCCTGCGAAAAGGAGCTTGGCGAACAGGTCGCGCCCGAGTTTTTCCGTGCACAGATTGAGATCGGCACGCAAGTGCACCGCGATTTTTCTCAGGCCCGCCAGGAACTCGGTCGGTTACGCAAGACAATTGCCGCCCAGGCACGCGAGCATGGTCTCGCACCAATCGCCACCTCGACCCATCCCTTCGCACAGAAGTCTTCCCTGCAAACGACTCCCAAGGAACGCTACCAGGTACTCGCCCGCGATTTTGCCGGCATCGGCCGGCGGCTCGCGATCTGTGGGATGCATGTTCACGTCGGCGTTGAGGATGACGAGCTGCGCATCGACTTGATCAATCAGGCGCGCTACTTTCTACCGCACCTCTTGATGCTCTCCACGTCTTCACCATTCTGGCAAGGCGAGGATACGGGCCTCAAAACTTACCGTATCGCGATATTTCACGAACTCCCGAGAACCGGCATTCCCCAGCGCTTCGAGAGTTTCGGTGAGTACGAACGTACTGTTGACGTCCTAGTGAGCAACGGCGTTATCGAGGATGCCACCAAGGTGTGGTGGGATCTGCGCCCGTCCGCACGCTTTCCTACAATGGAAATGCGCGTAACCGACGTGTGCCCCCAAATTGACGACGCGGTTACTATCGCAGCGCTCTACGTTTGTATTACTCGTATGCTCTACCGGTTGCGGCGCAGCAACCAAAAGTGGCGCTCATATCCCGCCTTCCTCATCAACGAAAACCTTTGGCGGGCCCAGCGCTACGGCGTCAAAGAAAAGTTGTTTGATTTTGGCAAGGGCACCCTTGTGCCGTTTGCCGATCTTATTGGCGAGCTCTTTGATCTCGTTGCAGAGGACGCACTGGCCCTAGGATGTGAGGCGGAAGTTCAGCATGTACGAAGGATCGCCGCAGAGGGGACGAGCGCAGACCGCCAGGTCGCCTGTTACGAGCGGCTTCTGAGTCAGGGTGCCCAGCCCGAAGAGGCGATCAAGGGTGTCGTGGATCTGCTTATTGCGGAGACCATTGCTAACACTTGAGGTGGCCTAAAGCGCTGCAGCCATCCCGCCGTCGATCGCAAGCTCCGCCCCTGTAATGAAGGCCGACTCATCGGAGGCGAAGAACAGCGCCGCCTGCGCGACGTCCTCAGAGGTACCAAAGCGTCGCAGCGGCGTTTGCTCTAGAAGCGCATCGGAAAACGCTTTGATCTTTAAGACGCGCTCTGTAAGCGCCGTTTCAATAAAGCCCGGAGCCAGAGCATTCACCCTTATGTTGTAGGGCGCATACTCGACCGCAAGACCCCGCGTCAGCGCCGAAATAGCGCCCTTCGTCGCCCCATAAGCGGCCAGCGTGCGCATTCCCCGCCCGCCCATAATCGATGCCATATTGATCAATGACCCGCGACCAGAGGCCTTCAATAATGGGAACGCATCACGTGCAATTCGGATCACACCGTCGAGATTGACCTCTCGCAACTTCACCCAATCCGCATCCGACATGTTGCGGAAGTCGCTGCGGACATTGATTCCAGCATTATTGACTAGGGCATCGAGCCGGCGATGCTTGCTATCGACTAAGCGCACGAGCGCAGTTACATCTTGGCCTAACGATACATCAACGGGCACCGCAGTCACATCATACCCTTGCGCGTCAAGCTCCGCGGCGCCTTTGACGGCCGCATCTCCGTCCACGTCAGTGATGTAGACGTGCGCACCCTCAGCGGCAAACAGTCTCGCCGTCGCGCGCCCTATTCCGGCACCTGCGCCAGTAATCAGCGCAATTTTGTTTTTTAGCCTTTGCATGACACCCTTTCGAAGCGGGGCAGACTTATAGTGGTCTCGCGCGCCAATCAACTCTCAACAGGCAACATGCCAAATGAAGCATCACCCCGCAGCTTCCCCCGGCGCCAACCAGCGCTCCCGCATCGTGACCAATTCTTCTGCCGCGCTCGGATGCAGCCCCATCGTTGCGTCGAAGTCCGCCTTTGTCGCCCCCAACCGCATAGCGACTGCCGCCATCTGCACGATTTCAGCGGCGTCCGCGCCAAGGACGTGGCAGCCGACAACTTTGTCGCTGCGCCGATCAACGAGCAGCTTCATGACCATCTTCTCGTCACGTCCCGACAACGCTGACTTGAGTGATGGAAACGTCGCCTTAAAAATGTTGAGTTCGACACTGCGTTCTTCAGCCAGGTGCTGGGGCAATCCAACCGTTCCGATCTCCGGTGTGGAGAACACAGCGGTTGGAATCATCATGTAATCGGCGCTCCACGGCCGACTGGCGAATATGCTGTCAGCAAAGGAATGGCCTTCTCGAATGGCAACGGGCGTTAGGGCCACGCGGTCGGTTACATCGCCCACGGCGTATACGGTTGCCGCAGAAGAGCGAGAGGCTTCGTCCACCACAACACGCCCATTGCTGCCGCGCTCCGCGCCGGCTGTATCAAGCCCTAGTTCGAGTGTATTAGGCGCGCGGCCGATGGCGAACATTATTTGGTCTGCGTCAATAGTCGAGCCGTCATCAAGATGTCCGACAAGCCCA
>JAUVPN010000179.1 GCA_030598645.1 Hyphomicrobium sp.
AAGTATGCCGAGCAATCGCGTGTTTCGGTGCGGAACGTGCGCCGCGAAGGTATGGAACTTCTCAAAAGGCTCGAGAAGGGGGGCGATATGAGCCAAGACGATCATCATAAGGCCTCTGCTAGCGTGCAGGAGTTGACCGATGCGCTCGTCAAGGAGATAGACGCATTGCTCGGCGCTAAGGAGGCCGAGATCAACAAAATATGAACCAAAAGACCGTCCGGCGACTACTTTCAGAATGGCGCTTCCGCTTCCCCCAAATCGAGGCCTATCCATAAACGTGACCGAAATTAGCCAACATACGGGGCAACTCGACGATAAGGATGCCACCCCCCGTCACATTGCCATTATCATGGATGGCAACGGACGTTGGGCACGTGAGCGCGGATTGCCGCGTACCCTTGGCCATCGCTCAGGTGTGGAAGCCGTGCGCCGCACGGTGCGCGCAGCGGCCGAGCTGGGTATCCACTACCTGACGCTCTACAGTTTCTCTTCTGAAAACTGGTCGCGGCCTGCCGCTGAGATCGACGACCTGATGGCGCTGATGAAACGCTTCATCCGTCTTGATCTTGCCGAGCTGCACCAAGCAGGCGTCAAGATCCGCGTTATCGGTGAGCGATATGAAGTCGATCGGGAGCTGATGAAGCTCATCGATGATGCCTGTGCGCTCACTCGGGAGAACCGGAAGCTAACACTCATTATTGCGTTCAACTACGGATCACGTAATGAAATTGCGAGGGCGTCGCGCAAGCTCGCAGAAGCCGTCGCGGCCGGGACCTTGGCGCCCTCGGATATTACAGCTGACACCTTTAACGATGCGCTCGATACGTGTGGCATTCCAGAACCAGAACTGCTGATCCGCACCAGTGGCGAGATGCGCTTGTCGAATTTCTTGCTGTGGCAAGCAGCTTACACGGAATTAGTTTTCCTTGATGCCTATTGGCCGGATTTTGGGCGCGAGCTTTTAGAGGAAGCGCTGGCCCGGTATAGCGGCCGTGAGCGTCGCTTTGGCGGGGTCTCACAGCGTTCGACGGCTTGCGGCGCAAATCATGCCTGACAATTTGACAGCTTCGCAGGCGGATGCACACGGTGGAGAAAAACTGCCCACGGATTTGAAGGTGCGGATCATTGCCGGTTCAATAATGGCGGCAGTCGGTCTAGCTTTGACCTACGCTGGGTCTACGTGGTTTGCGCTGCTGGTTCTCCTCGTTGCGCTCGTGATAAGTTGGGAGTGGGGACGCGTGGTGCGCGGCGCAAGTTTCGATCTTGCATTTTTAGTTCATGCCGCTGCCGTCTCGGTGGCCATCATTCTGGCAGCGCAGGGATATGCGGCGCTGGGCCTAGCAGTGATTGCTGCAGCTGCGATCGTTCTTGTCCCACTCGTCTTTGGAAGCGGTGCTCGGCTTTCCGTTCTTGGCATGCTCTATGTCGGCGTTCCCGCAGTGGCCCTGCTATGGTTGCGTGGTGACGAGCCCTACGGTTTCCTCGCGGTGCTGTTAATATTCGCGATCGTCTGGGCTTCTGACACCGCTGCTTATGCTGCGGGGCGATTGATTGGCGGACCCAAGCTGTGGTCTCAAATTTCACCGAACAAGACCTGGTCGGGTCTGTTGGGCGGGCTTGCAGCAAGCACAATTGCTGCTGCACTTTTTTCGTCCTTTATCGTAGGGGCCTCGCCTTTAGGGCTGGCGCTTACCGGCCTCGTGCTAGGCCTCGTAGGTCAAGCAGGTGACCTAGCCGAATCTGCGCTCAAGCGCATGTTCGGGCTCAAGGACGCGAGTGCTTTGATTCCGGGTCACGGCGGCTTCATGGATCGAATGGACAGCATTTTGCCCGTAGCGGCTGCTGCAGGAATGTTTGCTCTCGCAGTGGATCCGCATGCTCCGGCACGGGCGCTCCTATTTGGTATTTGATGCTTTGCGAAGAGAGGTAGCATGTCTCGGCTGTCGAGCGCTCAGGCGAAGTCGGAGATGCCTCAGCAATCAATGGCACGGCGAAGTCTCAGCATCCTTGGCGCCACCGGGTCGATCGGCAAAAGCACGCTCGACCTCGTAGGCCGTTCGCCGGATGCATTCGAGATCATAGCTCTCACAGCCCAAAACAATGCCGTCGAGCTTGCCGAAAGTGCTAAGCGCGTTGGAGCGCGCCTCGCTGTCATCGGCAATGAGCAGCAATATGGCGACCTGAAGTCTCTGCTTTCCGGTACCTCTATTAGGGTGGCTGCCGGCCCAACGTCTATTGCTGCGGCGGCCGCAGAGCCTGCGGACTGCGTTGTGGCGGCAATTGTGGGGGCTGCCGGTCTGGAGCCAACCTTTGAGGCTGTGCGTCAGGGTCGGCGGCTGGCGTTAGCCAATAAGGAATGTCTCGTCTCCGCGGGCGCAGTATTTATGACCGAGGTTGCACAAGCCGGGACGGAACTCTTGCCCGTCGACAGCGAGCACTCTGCCGCATTCCAGGTCATCGGTGACGCGCCCAAGGAAAGTATAGACAGGCTTATGCTGACGGCTTCCGGCGGCCCATTCCGCACCTGGGACGAGGCACGCATAGCGGTCGCGACACCAGAGGAGGCGCTGCGACATCCGAATTGGTCTATGGGCCCAAAGGTCACTATTGACTCGGCCACGCTGATGAATAAGGGACTCGAATTAATCGAGGCATATCATCTTTTTCCAGTGGACACAGACCAACTCGGTGTCGTCGTTCACCCGCAGTCGATCGTCCACTGCCTCGTAAGTTTTTCGGACGGCTCGGTCGTTGCTCAGCTAGCTTCCCCAGATATGCGCACGCCGATCGCACTTTCACTGTCGTGGCCGCAGCGCATGGTAACTCCGACGAAAAAGCTCGATCTGGTGGAGCTTGGGAGCTTGACTTTCGAGGCGCCAAACGAAGAGCACTTTCCCGCCCTGCGGCTGGCCCGCGAGGCGCTTCACCGCGGCGCTACCGCGCCCGCTGTTCTCAACGCCACCAATGAGGTGGCCGTGGAGGCCTTCTTGGCCAGGCGAATTCCTTTTCCCGCCATTGCGAATATTGTGGAGCAATGCCTTGATGTTGCTGAGTCGTGGGGGCTCGTTCGCCATGAAAGCAGACTTGCGGGTATATTGGATGTCGACGCCGAGGCCCGCCGACTGGCACATTCTATGCTTCATCGCTATGTGTAGGTCGCGTTCTGGCCGCGGTTGCGCACCCCATTTGTTTATTAACTATGGGTGAAATCCCGCTGTTGCGATGGGGCCATTGGTTGGGCAGGTAAGGGCCCGATTTCTTGGGGCAGTTCTAGCGATACAGATGTCGGGTGCCTTGAGCAGCCATTCTGATAACAAAAAGGGAGACTTATCGAATGGCGACTTTCGCGAGTTTGGCGGCGTCCACGTGGGACACTCTTGTCGTAGTCGCCTGGTTTCTGTTGGTGCTCAGCATTGTGGTTTTCATCCACGAGCTCGGCCACTTTCTTGTGGCGCGTTGGTGCGGTGTGACGGTTAAGACGTTCTCGATCGGCTTTGGCAAAGAGATATTTGGATTTACGGATTCCAAGGGTACGCGCTGGCGCTTTGCCTGGATCCCGTTGGGCGGCTACGTGAAGTTTCTCGATGACGCGAATGCTGCAAGCCAACCCTCTACCGAATCACTTGCCAAGATGACTGCCGCCGAGCAGGCTGGCGCCTTTCAAACAAAACCCTTGTGGCGGCGTGCCGCCATTGTCGCGGCGGGGCCGATAGCAAACTTCCTCTTGGCGGTCGCAATCTATACCGGCCTCAACGCCACCATTGGCATACGCACAATTACTCCGAGCATTGGAGAGGTAATAGCGGACATGCCGGCCGCGGCAGCCGGTGTGCAGACGGGCGATGTGATCAAGAGCATCGACGGTTGGACCATAGAGGGATTTGAGGATGTGCAGCGCATCGTAAGCGTCAACGGCGATCGAAAGCTCATGTTTGGCATCGACCGCGACGGAAAGATGCTTCAAATCGAGATAACGCCCCAGGTCCAAGACGAGAACGACACCTTTGGTGGGACCTTCCGTCGAGGCCTCATTGGTGTGAAGCCCTCAATGGCGCCCAATGCCATTGAGACCAAACGTGTCGGTCTACTGGAGGCGCTGCGGCTGGGCGCGCGTCAGACCTACACCAACATCTCGCAAACGGTACAGGGGATTGGTGACATGATCACGGGACGTCAGTCCCCTGATCAGATGGGTGGGCCGATCCTTATTGCCCAAGTGACCGGAAGGGTGGCCGAACTCGGAGCCGTGGCGATGTTGAGCTGGATCGCCTTTGTTTCAGCAAATATTGGCTTTCTAAATCTTCTGCCGATTCCAGTCCTCGATGGCGGGCACCTTTTGTTCTACGCAATCGAGGCAGTGCGACGGCGACCACTCAGTCAGCGTATGCAGGAAATAGGGTTCCAGATTGGGATCGCTCTTGTGCTCATGCTGATGGTTTACGTTAGTTTCAACGATATTTTGCGGCACTTACGCCAATGGATGGGCGAAGGATAAAATACCGTTCAGTGACGTAAACTTGCCACTTCCACCTGGCTTTTTAAATGGTTAAAAGTGAATCTAATAGGGAAGTGCGCCCAAGATAAAGAACGCTGGTTCTAGAGGTCCTTAAGCGGCACTTCGCGATCATGAAACGGAGCAGCAACTCGATGCCGACGAGTGCTGCATCCGAGGGGGCTCGGCAATTAACGAGGGCATATCCGCAAATGCCGGTGCTTCGGATCATGTCGATGGGGCTATTGCGCCTTGTTGTGCTTTTGGCGCTGGTCTCTCCAGGCGTGCTGTGGATTGATTCGTTGGTTTTCGCGCATGAAGCCGCGGCCCAGGGAGCAGTCGTGCGCCAAATTGACGTGACGGGTAATCGGCGCGTGGAGCCGGAGACGGTGCGATCCTACATGCGCTTCTCGGTTGGTGACACCTATGACGCCGGCAAGGCCAATCAGTCCATCAAGTCGCTTTTCGCCACGGGCCTGTTCTCGGACGTGCAAATCGATCGTGACGGCGGCACCGTCTATGTGACGGTCGTTGAGAACCCGGTCATCAGTCAAGTCGCCTTTGAGGGCAACAGCGAGATCGACACCGATACACTAGCCGCCGAGGTGCAACTCAAGCCGCGTTCTGTCTTCACGCGGGCGCGAGTGCAATCGGATGTACAACGAATTCTTGACGTCTACCGGCGTCAGGGCCGCTACGCAGCCACGGTTGAGCCCAAAATGATCGAGTTGGAGCAAGATCGCGTCAATCTTGTATTCGAAATTGCGGAGGGCAAGGCGACGAAGGTGAAGGGCATCAACTTCATCGGTAATAATGCTTTCTCGGATACGCAGCTGCGGGAGGTTATCAGCACGACGGAGAAGGGCTGGTTCGACTTCCTGAAGGGCACCAGCATTTATGATCCAGACCGCATGAATCTTGATCGGGAACTGTTGCGCCAACACTACCTGAAGAATGGTTACGCCGACGCGCAAGTCACAGTGGCGAACGCTGAGCTCGACCGCGATGGGTCAGGATTTTTCGTGACATTCGCGGTGGATGAAGGGGAACGCTATTCATTCGGGCCGGTTTCGGTGGATAGCACCGTGGCCGCGGTCGATCCGGAGGCTGTGCGCGGGGAGATTAAGACCGAGGAAGGCGATACCTACAACGCCCAACTTATTGACAAGTCGACGGAAGCACTCACGCTCGCGGTGTCCGAGAAAGGCTATGCATTCGCGCGTGTGCGGCCACGGGCTTATGCCGATCCGGTCTCGCATACTATCTCGATGAACTACACGATCGAAGAGGGTCCCCGGGTCTATATTGAGCGCATCAATATCAGCGGAAATACTCGCACCAAAGACTACGTCATACGTCGGGAATTCCGCCTAGCAGAGGGTGATGCGTACAATCCTCTGCTCGTTGACAAAGCCAAGAGGCGACTGGAGAGGCTTGGTCTGTTTGAAAAGGTTGAGGTTAAGCGCCGGCCTGGTCCCGTGCAGGATCGTGTTGTGCTCGACGTGATAATTGTAG
>JAUVPN010000104.1 GCA_030598645.1 Hyphomicrobium sp.
AAAGGAAACCTACGGCCCAGCCCAATCCCAAGAAGAGCGCCACGCTGACGGACATCTCGGCAATGGGCAGGTAGATGTTCATCGTTCTCGCTCAGCACCGACTTTGGAGCGTGCCAACGCCATAAGGCCGAAGCAGCCACCCGCGACATGACCGGCTCCGGATGCAGAACAACCGGGCCACCGGGTACCGCCGTCGAATGACCCGGGCAAAAGCCCCTGATTAGGCTGAAATGTTGCGCAGGCGCGCAACCGGCAGCAAGATGAAGGCTTCGGCCATGCCCCCACGCGACCTCCGGCCTCACGAATGCTCCGACATCGCGTATCGTGTCAAGGCAAGAGCCGTGTCATCGTCAATGCAATTGTGAGCTTTGAGGCAAAGAAGCGCCGCGCACTGAATTTCGGACTTGCGGTTACGCTATTTGCCAACGGTCCTCATTATTAGCCGCGTGAACGGCGCTGCCAGGCCTGACCGGCAACACGCGCGTCGTTAAACATCGGATTGGACGCTTTTGCACGCCAGCTGCGTGCAAGATTTTCGGCTTCTGCCCGATCCGTCCTGCTCAACTTTGTTTTCAGAGTCTTACGACGGCGTTCAGCTCCCAAATCACCCGATTTGGAGGCCAAGACCAACCACTTGTAGGCTTGCTTGAGATCGTATGGAACACCCAGTCCGCTCTCATAAAGCATCGCGAGGTTGTATTGGCTGTCGGCCAACCCGCGCTCAGCAGCCTGCGAAAACCATTGTGCCGCAGCCGTATAGTCCGGCGTGCGTCCTTCACGACCAGCGCTCAGCACCGCCAGGTTGTGCATGGCCTTAAGGTTGCCCTGCTGCGCCGCGCGTCGGTACCAAATCTGCGCGCGCGCTAAGTCCTTTTTGACGCCAAGCCCGCGCTCGTACAGTGTAGCGAGACGATACTGGGCCATGGCGAAGCCTTGGCTTGCAGCACGATGATACCAACGTGCCGCCGCCTCAAGATTCTGATCCGTCACATCCCCTTTCGCCAGCCGCGCAGCCACCGCGAACTGGGCGGATGCGACGCCTTGGGCAGCTGCTAAGCGCAGTGAGAAGGGGCCGACAGTGGCAGGTGGCAGTTTGAGAGAATTGCCAGTTTCGGTGCCCCCCTGCTCCTTGGGCTTGCTCACGCCCGGCTGCTGCGCCAGGATATACTCCTGCATGAGTGAAGCGGGCGTCGCTTTAGCAGCTGCGATACCGAGCTGGTTCGATAGAAAGGCCATGCCCTGAGCCTCGTGGGCCCGCGCAAGTTCGTCCGAATTTAGCTGGCGTTGCCCCAGTAGCATTATGCCTCGCGGAATAGAGGCCGTATCGACACGGGCTGGGCTGGTCTCCGGAGTCAATTCCCCAGCATCCCTGCCGGCTTCACCATTTGGCCCAGAGCCGGGTAGTGCTTTGTGGATCTGTTTGGGGCTCACCCCCATATTGGGATTTGGATTCGAAGCGCCCGTCTCCGCCGCACCTTGAAGGGCAGGGATCGAATAAACCGCGTCCGGCGCAGTGGCCCTGCGTTCATCCAAGTCAGAGCGGGGCATCAGCAAGGCGGCGGCCGGCAGGATCAGAAGCAAGGCCAGGACACCAACGGTGACGCGCCGAGTGCACATGCTGGCGAAGGGCTTGATCATGCCAAGCAGCTTTCCAGAAACCCTCGTCGCAGTTGACCTTCCGCCGGACTCATCAACAGCAATCGACTCTTCCGATGCAGCCATGTCCTCCGGCTTGCTGGCAGCTCTTATTTTTGCGCGATGTGCTTCAGCGATGAGATTCTGACGCAATTCATCAATCGAAAGTACGACCGATTTCGTTGATCTAGTCTCCTCGCTCTCGGCATCGAGTTCAGATTCAATCGTGTCACCAAAAAACGCACTTGAAGCGAGAGGCGACTCCTCGGGAGCGGGCAGAGACCCCGGAGGCGCGTAGGTATCATCTTTTCGATCATCTAAGGTCGCGTCATAAGACGGATCCCGCTTGGATCTCAAAAATGGCGGAGGCTCGTAAATCATTTCGTCGTCTAAACCTGCAAAAGCATCGCCTTCAGAGAGCTCCGCGGCGGTTTCGGACTGAGGCTGACGAAGTGCCCGAGAAACATTTGTCGACTCTTCCACCGCACTCCCTGATGGCGCCGTGGGCTCCGCCTCCATTACAGACTTAGGCTGGGGATGGGTCAGCGACACATACGAGGACGGCTCCGTCGCAATTTCGGACAATGTCGTCTTCTCTGGCGCGATATCGGGCTCGGGCTGCGCGTGCGTTAGCGAGATGTATCTGTGGTCATCATTGTTCTCGATGGTCGGACCGGACTGCGTCGGTTCAGCTTCGGCCTCAGCCGGCACTGAATCAGAAGGCCGCAATGCGAGAGCTTCAGATTGTTGCGTAGACTCCAAGGCATCGATACGATCGAGAACACGAATGATGGCCTGCTGCATCGTTTCCAGCATGCTCACGTTGTTCTCGTCGTTGATGCGGCGCTCGTTTATTAGATTTTCGACCAATCCTCGGACCTCACCGAGATTGCGCGATTGTGTCTCCCAGAGATCGTGCTTGGCAACCCGCTCGACCGTCAGGTCAGCAACAGATGCTGCAAGCTCCTCAAGGTCTCGCGCCGGCGTCGCGGAACGTGCCATCAGCTCACCGACCCGCTCATCGGACAGCTGCTCGGCAATCGAAGCCAGCTGAGTCTCGATGGCGTCAAAGTGCGTAGCATCGTTTGCCGGCGAGGATGAGTTGTTAAGAAGCTCCGCAAGCTTGTCGTCGGAAAGCTGTTGCGAGAGCGTTTCAAGGTGGGCATCGATCGTATCGAGGCGCGAAAGCTGGCCCCGGAAATGACCTAACTGCTCGCTAATTTCGTCGACCTGTGCTTCGGCATGACGCAGTTCTTCAATATCGGCGCGCGTGGCAACGGCACCCAGAGCCGAGCTCACGCGCTCCTCCAGCTGGTCGAAGCGATGACCAAGCTTCAGAAGCGAGCTATCGGGGCGGATCTCGGAAAGCGACCCTTGGATACGCTGTGCGATCTCTGCAAACTGATGCTCAAGCCGCAACGGTTCAATCGATGCGAAATTTTCTGGCTCTATTGGTTCAGGCCATGATGTTGCCGAAGCTTCGGCAATCCCGGCTCGATGAGGCTCTTTGGTATCGTTTGCCAATGCGTCTCTGCCGAAGCGAGCCTCGCCCGACTCGTACAGCCCGACTAGCGCCACAACGGAGGCCTCGTCCCATGGGTCAGCCGGTTCGACGAGTTCGCTCGAGGCAGTCGCTTCGCTCTGCTCGAACTTCGTCTCTACCGGGCTGACCTTATTCTGTTTGCCGGCAACCTCACCGGCTTTCTCATCAAGCATGGCGCAATATTCGGTCCAGCCTGTCTCGGGCCTTTCGTCTTCCGCCTCAAAGTGTGCTGATCCCACATTCAGATCGGCCAAACGATCACCGAGTACTTCCATTTGCTGCTGGACGTTCTCCACGTCCGGCTCGCACTCATGCGGAAACTGCGCGCGGATGGAGCGAGCCTCTGCGCCCAATTCTGCAAGGCGTTCCTGCATCTGATGTAGGCGGGTAGTCGGATCATCTTGGGGGGAGGCCGCGTCCGCATGCGCGCCGCGGCGCTCGTTGGGGGGTGTTATCGGCATGTGGTTCCTTTGGCGCACTGGCCCCGTTGGTATTCCGTCGCTACTGGCTTTACGCAGCGGTAATTCCCGGACAAACGTTCTTTACGTTGCTGATGCCAGCCAAGGCGTGGCAAATCCTAGTGCCGCACAAATCCACGACCGCTCAGACTAAAAATCGGCGAGTCTAAGTAAATGTTCCGTTAAGCAAGTGCATTGACGGCTTCATTCTGGGACAATGAGTATGCGCGAACAGTAATATCGCTGCTCGCAGCGCGATGGGCGTTGTGCCCATAGAGTTTGAACCATTCTCGCGAAAAATTAGGCTCTGATCCGCCTAGTATTCCATCTCATTTGAAGGACATGATGCACGCATTAAGATGTGGCGTTGCACTTTGGGCCCTCACTCTTATGTCCGGATACGTAGCAATCTCCGATACCAAGAACGAGCGATACACCATGTCTCCAACCGGCGGCGACTTGCTACGGCTCGACAAAGAGACGCGCGCCATGGCGTTGCGCACGCAAGGCCAGAGGCAATGGGTTTGCAAGTCCACGGTCGACCGCGAGCACCAACCCCCGAGCGATATGTATAAGCTTCGGACGAAGAGCGGGTCGCTGCGCCAGCAGGTTGACGACATGGACGAGATACTGGAGATCGGGCCACAGCAGCCAAGTAATGCCTGGCCATCCACTAACTTCGCCCTACCATGTGAGACGGATGTAGATCGGGCTTTCGAATATTCGAAAGGTATACTTTGCAAGCCGCACGAACGCATCGCAAAATTGGAAAAGCGGCAAGCCTCTACAGAGCGTTAGTTTAAGCGATGACCGAGACCAAACAATCGATTTCAGAGGTCAAACTCGACCAATTCTTTCATACACTCGTTGTTGAAACCCGGGAGCCGGGCCTGACCGACGTGACATTCAAGGTTCGCGCATGGCATGAGGAAATCGCAGCTCACGATGGACTGTTGACGCTTTTTATCCGACACACATCGGCGTCTCTGCTTATCCAGGAGAATGCCGACCCTGACGTCCACATTGACCTTATGGCCGCACTCGATCGCTTTGCACCACGCGATCGCGGATACATGCACGACACTGAAGGGCCTGACGACATGCCCGCCCATATCAAAGCGGCGGTCACGGCGACCTCGGTTTCTATTCCAGTCATAGAAGGGCATATGACGCTTGGCACGTGGCAGGGGATTTATCTCGTTGAGCACCGCGACCGGCCGCATCGCCGTGAGATCGCACTGCACTACCTCGGCACACGTAACGTGCGTTGAGGGGATGCGGACCGAATCGACTGTCAATCTCGATTCTTTAGGCGAAGCAGCCGCATCTCTCGATCGTAGATGATCTCGCCGCTAGGGATACGCATTTCGCGCACGAGTTCGAGGATTCTGCGATTTGGAGCTGGCGTGGCAAGACTAGCGAGCATCGCGCCAAGAGCGCCAGCGGGAATACCCAAAAGACCTGCAAGAGGGCCCGATAAACCGATTGAGGATCCAGCCAGCATCGCCACGAGCGCAACGCCAAACCCGGAGGATAGGCCAGCGATAGCGCCAAAGGAATTCATGCGCTTCCACCAGATCGACAAGACGAGGACGGAAAACAGCGTGGAACCGGTGAGCGCTAGGCAGGTGAGCAAAAGCAACAGCGGATCTGTTGGCGCCAGTAACGCGATCAAACCGCCCAGGATGGCAACAACACTAAGAGCTATGCGCGCCACCCAAACCCTTGAGCCACTCGGCAGCGGCTCCCACGAAAGCCCATTGATCACATCCTCGGCAATCACGTTACCGAGTGCGCCAACCACGGCACCCGCTGCTACGAGTGCCGCCGCGACGCCTCCCGCCGCGGCAAAATACACAAATACGCTCGGCAGCCCTGCCGCTATTGGCAGACTTAGGAACACGGCATCACGCCAAAAACTGAAGCTCGCAAAGGCAAGCCGTGTCGAGCGTGTATCGATCTGCGCCAACCCGAGCTCGGTTAGGGACCGGAGCCAATCGGGAACCTCCGTGGGGGCCGCGACCGCAACGATATCCATCAAGTAGTCACGCATGAATACCGATATCGAAGCAACCGTCAGCATAACCAAACCGAAAAATACGGTCGCCCAGCCCAGCGCCTTACGCGTTTCGTAGACACCGGGCGTCATCGTCACGCGCGGCAGCAGCCACGGGGCAGACGCCACTCCGGCGGCAACCGTCAACATGGCCACGACGAATGCTGCAGGGCCGACGCTACCGAACGGTGCGGTGAAACGCTTCGCGACGGGCAGCATCCCGTCTCCTGGAAGCATAAAGGCGAAACTAGACGCATCAACGATGGGCAACCCTTGGATCGCTTCGTTGCGCACGAGCTCGCGCAGCAGCGGACCCTGCGTCAATTGCGGCAATGGGAAATTGGTGACCATGACAGCGACGATAGCCACCGGCACGATGAGCGCGAGGATTGCTGCTATTGCTTGCGCGCTGCTCGACCATGCGAACGAACGCATCCCGCCGAATATTAAGCCAAGGACGATGCAAAACACGAGCAACACAACCATCAGACTCTGGGGCTGGCCGACGAGCCAGGCGGCCACAAAGGACCCCATTCGCAATTCGGCGACGAGAAGAAGAAGCATCGGAACTGCGACAAGCGCAGCGCATAGAATGCGCACTGTCACGCTGTCGAAGCGGCGGCCAAGGTAACTCGGCACTGTGAACGCCCCAAACTTGCGCAAGAATGGTGCCAGCATCACAGCCATCAAAACGAACCCGGCAAGCCCGCCGACGACAATGAATAGGGCATCAAAACCGATTATGAAGAACACGCCGGTCATCGCCACAACACCGGTAGCCCCCATCGCGGAGGAGGCGATACCAAGCCCGGTGTAGCCGGCAGGCACACGTCGCCCGACTACGAAGAAGTCAAGCGGATCCTTTGTGAAAACGGACGCGGCAATGGCCGTGTAAAGCAGCAAGGGCCCTATGAGCATGACCCATCTCAGCGCCGCATCTGGCGCGCCGAGTTGCTCGAAGATAATGAGCAGCAAGACAAGCCCTGAAAGCGCGCTGACGAAGATGCCAAAATAGGTGCCAAGCCGCGGGTTCACCAGTCGAGAGTGAGGCATGAGCGACATGGAGACGGACCCACCAGCTTAAGCTATATGTCCTCGTGAGCGCCGTGCCAATGATCGACCGCGTCTTGGCGATTGACGAAGCTTGCTACCGTGAAGATAGCGATCAATGCAATGCCGTGCGCAGACAAGAAATACCCCAAGGGAAACCCCAGAAACTTCTCAGTATTCAGGCTTTCGGCATAGAGCGGCAGCACGATTATCACCGCAAGAAAAGGTACTGTGCTCGCCAGCATCTGCCACTTGGTGTGCCGCCAATAGGGTTTGCGTTCCTTGCGCTCGATCATGTTAGCCCCTCTATGACTCTCGCCAGCCCCGGGGCGCAGCCCCGCTCTGCGCATCAAATCACCCAACAGTGAGACGCATATATGGCGTGGCACCGGCGCCGTCTGCTCTTTCTCACATATGGCCGTAGACGGCGGTACGTTGGGCATCCACCGCCGTCTAGCCTACTCCATCAGGCCATATTGCGAGGAAGGAAAAAGGTTATGTGGCAGGAGTTCAAAGAATTCGCAATAAGAGGCAATGCGGTTGATCCTGCCATTGGCATAATCATAGGGGTGGCATTTGCGCCAATTCTCAAAACGCTGGCCGCCGACATCTTGATGCCCGTGATTGGCTATGCCACCGCAGGCACTCAGTTTTCTAGTTTCGCGATCATACCCATTGAAGGGGTCCACAACCAATATGGCCACTTCCTCAATGCTTTGGCCCCGTTCATAAGCACCGCACTAGCACTATTCTTGATCATCAAATACATCAATGTAATGCGCAGGCCTCCAGAAGCTCCGCCCGAGCCAACGGCGCGACCGCAGTCAGAGCTCCATCAAAAAGAATTCCGGGACGCGGTCATCCAAGCAACTTAACAGGCTTCACGAGCAGCTGCCTCCGCCCAACACGCAAAATTTGGCGCAATGGGAGTGGCAGAGTTTTACCGAGCCGTTCGCGAACATACCGCCGTCCACTTGTGCGGCGGCGGCAAGCGTCTGCCCCATCTCGAAGGCCTTGTCGTAGGGCAGCAACGTGCAAGGCAGGACGACAGGTGCGGCCTCGCCCTTGCGCTTCACGACCATGCGGGCCGATGCGCACATCACCTCACTCGGCGTCTTATTCAAGATACCCCAGCAGCGTGTGGTGATCTCGGGAACATCGTCTCCGCCATCCATTTCGGGAAAGAGCACGAGTTGTGTACGGTCGTCTGGCTCGATGCGCCAGCCGTGTTCTTTGATCAGCGCGGCATAGCCTGAGCGAGTGTCCACCTCATTCTCACCCCAGCACGTCCGCCCCGCGATCGCGATCTGAAATCCTTGCGCGGACAGCCAATCCATCCCTTGCAACGCATTCTCCCACGTGTGCGGCCCCCGCTCGGTCTCGTGCAATGCGCGTGTATAGTGATCCAGGCTAACACGTAGAGTTAGCTTTCCCTTGTAGGTCTCATTCAGCTGCTCTAGGGCGCGCTTTATGCGTGGGCGTTGCATGGGCAGCATTGCGTTGGTCAACACCAACACCTCGAAGTCGCGCGCCAGCGCATCGGCAAGCATCTCAAGGATCTCAGGATTCAAAAATGGCTCACCGCCCGTGAGCGCGACCTCCCGCGTGCCCAGCGCCTGCGCCTCTTTCAGGAAGGGGGTGACTTCTTCCACGGTTATGTATACGAGGCGATCGTTGGCGGGGCTCGATTCGATGTAGCAACTCCGGC
>JAUVPN010000239.1 GCA_030598645.1 Hyphomicrobium sp.
CGCGCAAAGCCTCGTCTTTGACGACACGAACCTTTTCGAGACCACCAAATTCTCCGGATACGACCGCATCGAGACGGGATCGCGCGCCAATGTTGGCGTGCAGTACACGTTCCAAGCTAATACCGGAGGGTATGTACGAGTCCTCGGCGGCCAGAGCTTTCACCTCTCAGGCGACAACCCTTATGCTGATCCCGGCATTGATCAGGAAAACAACCCAGTCTTCACGCCAGACAACGGTTTGGAGACTAACCGCTCCGATTACGTCGTGGGTGTCTACGTTGCGCCATCGGACTTCTTCCGAGTAATTTCGCAAAGCCGCTTCAATGAGGACGACTTTGCCTTGCGGCGCCAGGATACGAGCGCGATTATTGGGTATGGTCCCTTCTCCTCGACAGCAACCTACTCTTATGAGTCGAATGCCCTGGCCGCTGGTTTCTCGGACTCCCAGCAGGATGTGCTCGCGTCCCTAAGCATGGCCATCACTGAGCACTGGAGCGTTAGGGGGGGGCTGCGCTACGACATCGACGAACGTGAGATGTTGCAAAACTTGGTCCAGGTACGCTACGGGGACGAATGCTTCGTTCTCACCGCCTCCTACACGGACAACCGCTTTGAGAACGACGAGATTGCGGACGGTCAAACCTTTATACTCCGTTTCGAGCTGAAGCATCTAGGCGAGTTTGGCTATAAGACTGACACGCTTGATTACGCGTTTTCCGAGCAACAATCCGGCGGGTGATTACAGTTAGCGGCCTCGTATCGGCCCTCGCCACTCGCTGTCCACAGGTTGGTGCCACGGCTCTGCCACGGTTCGTGTGGATAACGTGGCCTAGACGCGAGCCACGGGACCAAGAATCTCTCACGTTTGTAATGAACCACGAACATAGAACACGCACTCGATGAGATTTGCGCCACAGCACCGCGGTCCACGCCAGTCTCTGGCATGGCGAGCCTGCGCGCTGCTCGCGGTGAGCCTTGCGCTTGCCGGAACACCACTGACCGGAAACTTCTTGGCTCGCGCTCAGGGCGCCTCGCCAGGCGCCAATCCGAAAACGCCGGCTGCGTCGCCCAGCCAGTCAACGGTCGGCAAAGACTCAGCCGCTACGAAATCAGCTGCCAGCACGCCGCGGCGCAAGCGTACGCCCTCCAAAAACAGCCAGTCCATCGTTGCGCTTGTCAATGATGAGCCGATTACCGGCTATGAGGTCCAACAGCGCCGCCGCCTGATGAACGTCGGGAAAAACATCAACGCACAAGTGAAAGCAAACTTTAACCGGCTCATTAAGGACCCTAAGATCAACGAACGACTGAAAGCCATTCTCAACGAAATCGTCAAGGCGAACCCAGGCAAGTCGGAAGACGAAATCATTAAGATTTTTGAACCCCGCAAGAAGGCCTATGGCCTCAAGATTCAAAAGCAAGCAGTGGAAAGCGCGCGCAAGGCCACCATGCCCACGCCCAAAGCCGCGTTGAATGAATTGGTTGATGAGCGCTTGAAGCTGCAGGAGGCCAAGCGTCTCAATGCGCTGGCATCCGAAGAGGAAGTCAACCGCGTTATCGCCGGAATGGCCAAGCGCAACAAAGTGACACCCGAGCAGTTTGCTAAACAAATCTCCGCGATGGGCAGCAGCATCGTGGCGATGAAAGAGCGGATGAAAGCATCGCTCTCTTGGAACAACGTCATCCGCCGTCAGTTTGGCCATCAAATCAAGAATGCAACGCGCGGCCTGGACCGCATGTTGGCCAATGTGGAGGCTGACGACGGCGTGGAGTTGCGCCTCCATCGAATTCTGTTTGCGTTGTCGGAAAAGGTCGATCAGAAACAGCAGGCGCTGCTTTTGCGGGACGCCGAGGTCATGCGCACCAAATTCAAGGACTGCAAAGGAACCTCATCGCTGGCCACAGGCGTAGCAGGGGCCCGCTTCCAGGACCTGGGTCAGCGCGCGCCCTCAAGCATCCCCGAGCCCACACGCACCCTCTTGTGGAGCGCACGAGACGACGAGATGCTACCCCCAACCGTCAGTAAAGGCGGCGTTGAGTTGTGGGCGGTTTGCGGTCGCAAGGTCATTCCAGCACAAGAGAAAAAGCGCGCATCGGCAAAGAACGAACTCCGGCAAAAGGAGTTCGAAATCCTGGCTAAGCGCCATTTTAAGGACCTGCGCCAGGACGCGCATATCGAGTACCGCTAATGGGCGTTACGGCCGAAGGCCGGTTTCGCACGCCGATCGCAGTTAGCATGGGCGACCCGGCCGGGATTGGCCTGGAGATTTGCCTCAAGGCATGGTCAGAGCGACGCGAGCGCAGCCTTCCCCCATTCGTGCTCTTTGCCGACCCGGATGCGCTCACCGAACGTAGCCGCCAGATCGGTCTTCCAGTGCCGCTGCAGAACATTGGACCCCTGTCAGAGGCGGTCGACACGTTTGCTACGGCCCTTCCTGTCCGACCAATCCCCTTGGCTGCCCGTGTCACCCCGGGCGTGCCCAATCCCGCCAATGCTGCTAATATCATCGCCGCCATAGAACAGGCCACCGCGGCCGTTGTTGGTGGCGAGGCAATGGCCCTGGTCACCAACCCAATTGCCAAAAGCGTGCTCGCCGCCGCTGGCTTTGCATATCCGGGGCATACCGAATTTCTTGCTGCGCTCGCGCAGCGCCACTTTCACGGCCAACGTTTCCATGCGGTCATGATGCTGACCTCACACGAGCTGCGCGTTGTGCCGCTCACCATCCATATCCCGCTCGCCGATGTCCCCAAGGCGATTACACGCAAGACAATCATAGATACTGCACGCATCACCTTCGAGGCACTGAAGCGCGACTTCGCCATTGCTACACCGCGCGTTGCGATCACCGGTCTTAACCCACACGGCGGTGAGGACGGCACCATGGGCGACGAGGAACGCAACGTTATCGCACCGGCGATCGCGGATATGCGCAACGAGGAGTTTGCGGTCACCGGTCCGCACCCGGCCGATACCTTGTTTCACTCGGCCGCGCGAGGCCGCTATGATGCGGTGATCACCATGTACCACGACCAAGCACTCATCCCCTTCAAGACAATTGCCTTCGACCATGGCGTCAACGTCACACTGGGGCTGCCTTTCGTACGCACGTCTCCCGACCACGGCACGGCATTCGATATTGCAGCTCAAGCGTGCGCCTCGCCGCAGAGCTTGTTAGAAAGTTTAAGGCTTGCAGCCCAGATCGCCGACGCGCGCGCTGCGTCTCGGCCCAAATGAGTACCAGCAACAGCCACAAGACGCGCACAGGCGCGAGCCCAGATGGCCTGCCACCCTTGCGCGAGGTCATTGCCTCACTTGGGCTCAGCCCCAAAAAGAGCCTTGGCCAAAACTTTATTCTCGACCTTAACCTCACGCGCCGTATCGCCCGCGCCGCGGGGCCGCTGAAGGGCCGTACTGTGGTCGAGGTGGGACCGGGCCCTGGCGGGCTCACGCGCGCGCTTCTTATGGAGGGCGCGGCCCGAGTGATCGCGATTGAACGCGACGAGCGTTGCGCACCTGCGCTCGACATGATCGCGGAGCACTATCCCGGACGGCTTTCGATTCACTTCGGCGACGCGCTCAAGGCTGATTGGTTGCGATTGCTGGGAAAAAATTTTGGCAAGGCAACCATCGTGGCGAACCTGCCCTACTCGGTAGCCACACGCCTCCTCGTAGGCTGGTTCGAAACGCCGCCGTGGCCGCCCTGGTACGACCGCATGGTTCTCATGTTTCAAAAGGAAGTGGCTGGGCGGATCGTGGCACCCCCTGGGACGAAGGCTTATGGACGCCTAGCGGTGATCTCGCAGTGGCGCGCCAAGGTACGCACGGTGCTGACGTTGCCTCCCGAAGCGTTTACACCGCCGCCTAAAGTTGCCTCGGCCGTCGTCGATTTCGTACCGCGTACGCAACCCTCTCCCCCCTGCTCGGCTACTGCTCTGGGCCAGGTGACGGCCGCTGCCTTCGGACAGCGACGTAAAATGCTGCGCACGAGCCTGAAGCAGCTCGTGCCCGAACCGGAGGAGTTGCTCGATACGTCTGGAATTGCCGGAAATTTGCGGGCTGAGGACGTCGGCGTGAGCGATTTTGCACGGCTCGCTCTCATCTTCGAGCGCTCTATAGCCGGCCGGTCCTAGTCCGGCTGTTTTAGCGCTAGGTTAATCCAACTTATACTTGCTTTCTGAATATTGAACGTTGACGTCAGCCCGACATGACGGACCGAAACGATTTATTATTTGAAATTGGCCTACATCTGGGGGTGTTCATCTCGCTCTAATCACTTAGACTGTTACCTAGGGAACAGCTCTTGGCCTAGAGCAGGGGGTGCAATTGAGGTAGGTCCCTAGCAGACGGTACATTCGTCATGCACTCGAAAATATTAGCACTGTTCACCACTGCGCTCCTCTTGAGCGGCACGCAGGCGATTGCTGCGCCGGGCGATGAGATTGGTTCCGCCGTCAGGATCGTCAACCTTGTCACGGCAGCGTACGAGACGGACGAGCG
>JAUVPN010000145.1 GCA_030598645.1 Hyphomicrobium sp.
CGAATGCCGGTACCGAGCGCACCGATAACGTTCGTCACCTGCTCTGACGAGAGCATCTTGTCGACGCGCGCACGCTCCACGTTGAGGATCTTTCCTCGTATTGGCAGGACCGCCTGATACTCGCGCTTACGGCCTTGCTTAGCCGATCCGCCAGCCGAGTCACCCTCGACGATGAAGAGCTCAGTATTGGCAGGATCGCGGTCTTGACACTCGGCGAGACCGCCGGGCAGGCGTAAGTTGTCGAGCGCCCCCTTGCGCCGCGTGAGGTCGCGCGCCTTGCGCGCCGCCTCGCGGGCGAGTGCAGCTTCTACGATCTTGCCGACAATGGCCTTGGCCTCCTTGGGGTGCTCCTCAAACCACGCGGTGAGCTGCTCGCCCACAACGGCTTCGATCACCGGCTTGACCTCGGAAGAGACCAACTTGTCTTTCGTCTGGCTGGAAAACTTGGGGTCGGGAACTTTGACAGAGAGGACGCAAGTGAGGCCTTCGCGCGAATCGTCACCCGAAAGATCGACCTTCTCTTTTTTTGCCAGGCCGCTTTCGCCCGCATACTTGTTTATGACACGGGTCAGCGCCGCACGGAAACCAGCCAAGTGCGTACCGCCGTCACGCTGAGGGATGTTGTTGGTAAAGAGTAATACGTTCTCGTGGTAGCTGTCGTTCCACCACAGCGCAATGTCAACGACGATGCGATCGCGTTCGGCGCGGATCATGATGGGCTCATGTATGAGCGGCTGCCGCGAGCGATCAAGATAGCGCACGAACGCTGACGTGCCACCTTCATACATCAGCTCGTCCCGCCTTACGTCCGCATGGCGTGCGTCCGTGAGGACGATCTTGGCGCCCGAGTTGAGGAAGGCCAACTCGCGCAAGCGATGCTCAAGCGTCGCAAAATCGAACTCGGTCTGGGAAAAGGTGTTGGTACTGGGCAGGAACGATACCTCCGTGCCGTGCTGACCGTCGGCGTTGCCGACAACGTGAAGCGGCGCGACAGGCACGCCATCGCGAAACTCGATGACGTGCTCCTTATCCTCGCGCCAAATGCGACATTTGAGCCAGGTCGATAGCGCGTTGACGACGGATACGCCCACCCCGTGCAATCCGCCGGACACCTTATAGGCATTCTGGTCAAACTTACCGCCAGCGTGCAGCTCCGTGAAGACGATCTCGGCAGCAGAACGCTTGGGTTCTTGATCATCGTCTGCTTTGATTCCAGTGGGGATGCCGCGGCCATCATCACGCACGGTACACGAGCCGTCGGGGTTTAGAGTAACGGAGCATTCTATCGCATGGCCCGCCAAAATCTCGTCGACCGCATTGTCCACCACCTCATAGATCATGTGGTGTAGTCCTGAGCCGTCGTCCGTGTCGCCGATGTACATGCCGGGACGTTTGCGAACCGCATCAAGCCCCTTAAGCATTTTGATGGACTCGGCGCCGTAGTCCTCGGCGCCCGTGTTTTTCTTTGCGGGCAAAGAGCTCATACAGTCCTGTCCTTGAGGGTTACTCAACCTTGGGATTTCTTATACCACGGAACCGCTCGCCGCACCGCGAAAATGCATGTATAAAAGGGCAAAGGGCTCAAACGAAAAACATTGCTTATCAATGACCTATGACGAGCCGGGATCTGTTTAGCAGGATGCGGCGAAGGCCCCGGTCAAAGCCCCATCCTCTACCCGCCAGATGCGGGCATTTTCCCGCAGCCCAACGAACGCTGCTTGCTCCGTTCCAGTCATCCACGCCTGAGCCCCAAGACGCAGAATTTCATCAAACAGAGCCGCTCGGCGCGCCGCGTCCAAGTGTGCCGTGATCTCGTCAAGAAGTAATATGGGGGCGACCCCCTCGCAACGGCGTGCGACAAGCTCAGCGTGTGCAAGGACGAGTCCCAAGAGCAACGCCTTCTGCTCTCCGGTGGAACACAAACGCGCCGGCAAGCCTTTGGGTCCATGCGACACCACAAGATCAGAGCGATGCGGCCCATCAAGCGTTCGGCTTGCAGCCCGGTCGCGGTCGCGCGTGTCTCGCAGCACCGCCGCGTAGGCATCCTCCACGTCAACTGCGGCCGACCGAGCGAGATCAGCTTCGAGCGATCCTTCGATCGCAAGCCCCGCCCATGGAAACGGCGAACTTGGGTCACGCGCCTGTCGCTCGGCCGTGATGGAACAAAGGCCAGCCACAGCTTCAGCGCGCGCCGCCGCAATTGCGGTACCGGTTTCTGCCATCATTAGCTCCAAGCCTTCAAAGCGTGCGGGATCGCGTACTCCGTCGGCGAGCAAGCGATTGCGCTGTTGCATGGCGCGCTCAAAACGCCCAGCACGCGTGCGATAACTTGGGTCGAAGCACACGATGAGTCGGTCGAGAAAGCGGCGACGGTCTGATCCCGGCCCCATGAACAGGCTGTCCATGGCAGGCGTCAACCACACCATCTCTACATAGTCAGCCAGCGTGCCCGAGCCGCCGACTCTCTCCCCATCGATGCGTACAAGGCGACTGGAGCGTTCGCCCGGGCCTTGAGGCGCTGTAACCCCCGTCCCGATATCAACTTGGCCGATATGAGTGTGCACGCGCGCAGCAACAGACCAGCCCCCCTCGCTTGCGCCTCGCGCTAGTTCGGGAAAAGCAGCCCTGCGCAGACCACGCCCGGGCACCAACAATGAGATCGCTTCAAGAAGGTTGGTCTTGCCCGCACCATTCGCGCCAATGAGAACTTGCGGTTCCGGTCCGGCTTCAATTACGGATTGGATGTAGTTGCGGAAATTAGTGAGCGTCAGGCGTTCAACCCACAAGGACGCAGTAGGCGCACTCTGTGTGGGAGTAGGTGCGCTCTTGGCTGCTGCCTCCACCAACTACACCCGCATCGGCATCAGCACGTAGAGAGCTGACTCGTCATTTGCATCCCTCACCATGGTGGGAGAGCCCGGATCGGCGAGCTTAAAACATGCCTCCTCGCCTTCGAGCTGGCCGGCAATGTCGAGCAAGTAACGGGCATTGAATCCGATCTCAAGCGGATCGGCCGAGTATGCGACGCTAATCTCTTCGGTTGCGCTGCCACCTTCGGGGTTGTTGACCGACAGAGTAAGCTTGTCTGGCTTGATGTTGAGCTTCACGGCGCGTCCGCGCTCACTCGCTATCGTTGACACACGATCCACTGCGCCCATGAACTCCGAATTTGAGACTGTCATCTCCTTGTCGTTACCTTGCGGAATAACGCGCCCGTAGTCGGGGAAAGTACCGTCAATCAGTTTCGAGGTCAGCGTCACAGTGCCGATCTCAAACCGCACTTTCGCCTGGCTTACCCCGAGCTTAATGATCGCTGAGCTATCCTCGATTAGCCGGTGCAGTTCGTGCACAGTCTTGCGCGGGATAATGACCCCCGGCATGCCTTCGGCGCCCTTTGGGAGTGGCAGCTCGACCTGGGCAAGTCGGTGACCGTCCGTTGCGACCGCACGAAGTTTTTCCGCCTTTTCGACCTCTGCCGGGTGCAGGTAGATGCCGTTCAGGTAGTAGCGCGTCTCCTCAGTTGAGATGGCAAAGCGCGTCTTATCGATGAGGCGCTTTAAGTCTTGCGCGCCAAGTTCAAACTCATGGCTAAGTTGCCCTACTGCAATGTCGGGAAAATCCTCAGCAGGGAGCGTTTGAAGCGTGAAACGCGCTTGGCCAGCGGCCAGGGAGAGGCGCTCCTTTTCCGCATCTCTACGAATATCGACCTGGCTGCCGTCAGGAAGCTTGCGCACAATGTCATGCAGCATGTGCGCGGGAACCGTGACGGCGCCGGGAGCGCTGACATCGGCTGCGACCGACTCAATCACCTCGCGTTCAAGATCTGTCGCCTTGAACTCTAAGGTCGAATCGCGGGTTCGCAAAAGCACGTTTGACAGGATGGGGATTGTCGTCCGACGCTCCACCACACTCGTTACGTGGCCGAGCGCCCGCAATAGTTCACCACGTTCAATCACTAGCCGCATGGATTTGTTTCCTCGGCGAATTCTGAGATGCTACGTCCGCCCCTTAAAGGCCATAAGGCTGCCCTTTCGCGAGACGGCGGACCGCGGAGGCTGGGACCACTAAACAGAAGGAGGATTCGCACTTACATCACTTGACCTGATGCCGCCGCCTTTTTCAAGGGGCCTTGCCCCTAGCCGAGATAATTGGAGCGTTCCAAAGGCTTTGGAGCGGCGCCAAACGACGCCGCCCCGCCCTGCTTCGATTCGCCCCGGGCTAAACCCGGACACGACTTACCATTTGGTTTCTGAGGACCGCTCAGTGGCTTAGTAGCTTTTTCAGCTCCTCGATTTCATCTTTAAGGCGGGGATTGCCCGTAATCTCACCGTCGATCTTCCGGATCGCATGGAGCACTGTGGTGTGGTCCCGGTTACCGAACCGCCGTCCGATTTCGGGCAACGAACGCGCGGTCAACTGTTTGGCGAGGTACATCCCAACCTGGCGCGGCCACACAACCGAGCGATGACGGCGCTGCGAAAGCAGATCGCTCTTCGAGACACCAAAGTGACGGGAGATGATCCGTAAGATGTCCTCAATCTTTATACGGCGCGGCTCTAGCCCTTGCACCAGATCGCGGATCACCGTCTCGGTAACGTCCGGCGTAATCGCAGTGCGCATATACTGCCAAGTGGCGTAAAGTCGGGTGATGGCGCCTTCTAGCTCCCGCCCACTTTCTGTGAGGCGCTCGGCCAGAAGCTCAAGGACTTCACGTCCGAGCGTAAAGGATGGGTCGCCCGCACTCTTTTCCGCCAGACGCTTCTGCAGAATTTTAAGTCGGAGTTCGTCGTCAAGGGTCCCCAGCTCAGTAACAAGCCCACGTTGAAGCCTTGAGCGCATCCGCTCGTTGAGGCGTTCGATGTGGTTGGGGGCGCGCGCAGAGGCGACAACGACCTGACGCCCACCATCGAGAAGCGCGTTGATGATGTGGTCGAACTCCTGCTCTGTCCGCTCACCGTGCATGAACTCCAGGTCATCGATCAAGAGGATGTTAATCGTCCGGAATTTCTCCTTGAAGGCTAGCGGATCCTGACTGCGTAGCGCCTCCACGAATTGATAGCGAAAGCGCTCAGCCGTTAAATAGAGGACCTGCGCATGTGGCGCACGCCGCTTAATCTGCCAGGCAATCGCATGCAGCAAGTGTGTCTTCCCTAACCCGACCGACGAATGAATGTAGAGCGGATTGAATCCGGGATTCTCAGTCAGCGCCGTTTCGGCAACTTGTGTCGCGCCCGCATGTGCCATGCGGTTTGAAGCACCGATCACGAAGCTATCGAACGTATAGCGCGGGTCGAGAGGCGAGCCCTCGAAGCCGCCCACGTTCGTCCTACCCACAGCCTGAACCGGTGGCACAATGCCAGCCATCCGCTGGCCATGCTCCGTGCGCGAGGTTGTAGGGGAACCATTGACGCCGTCGCCCGCTGCCACTTGCGACGCTTGGCCGTTTTGGCAATTAGCAGCAGCCGCCCCGCCGGGCTGACGCAGCGTGACCTCGACACGTTCCGCTCCCTTGAATTCGGCGCGGCAACACTCGAGCAGGTCCTGCGAGTAGTGCGACTGGATCCATGTTCGGAGGAATTTCACGGGCACAGAGACCTTGACGGTCTTGTTCTCGAAGCTCTCAAATTCCAGCGCATGAAACCAGCTGGAAAAAATATCTTCCCCTAGCCGCGCACGCAGCATGGCGCGCACCTTTCCGCCTTTTGGATCGCCGGGACGCCGCTCTGCCTCGCTTTGCGCCGTACCCAAGCTTCCGCCAGCCGCAGTCTTACGCTCCGTCTTCTGTATCGTTTGCATTGCTGACCCCCGCTAACTTTTTCGGCTTTCGACTTGCACCTCTAAGTCCCTGAACAGTCCCGTACCGTCGCCTTCCGCCGCCGCGGCTGCGCCGTTCGTCTTTGTTCAGTCTTCCCGTAACGGGTGCGCTACCCTTGCACCCAAGGTAGGCCAGCGGCTTTCCAACCGGCGACCTGCCCTCGATGACGGTCGGCATCGAGAGGCCCCTCGAAACCATCCGCCACATTCCAACATCGCTGATATCCCGCATTCGCCATGGATTCCGCGGCCATTCGACTTCGGACACCAGACCGGCAAATAAAAAATAGCTCGACGTCATCCTTGGAGCCCGCCGCATCGAGCACGATCGCCAATCGCTGCGGGAACGCCGCATCGATCTTGTTCTCCGGAGACGTTTGCCACTCGACCGTCAGAACCTGCTTCCCAATTTGCTTAAGATCGGGAAGCCCAACAAACGTCCACTCCGCTCTCGTCCGCACATCAATCAACACGGAGCTGGCGTCGCTCTGAAGACGACCCCAAACCTCTTCCACAGGCACATCCTCAATGTGGATGATTTCCATCGACTCCACTTGTGTTCTCCACTGACGCAGGTGCCGCAGAACTGCTTCTAGCAACGCCCTACTTTACAGAGTTCAACACGCTCAAGGAAACAAACCCCGCCCCCCTGGACTCGCGTCCAGAAAGATATGCAATACAAATCCTAGTGACGACAAAACCAGGGAAGAGATACTGAAGAAAACCTAGGCTCTACGCTCGTCAGTACTGAAGCAAAAGCTGTTAGCTCAACGTGAGTTTTGCAGCGAGAGGAAGCTAGCCCTTAACGCCTCGTTAAGCAAGTGGATGCAAGTGCAGTTTTGAGAACCCGCGGCGCCTCTTCAGCGTCGGCTAGCGCAGTGGAAAACTTGTGAATAAATTTCACCAATTGGGGATATACGGCTGACACAGCTGAAGATTTCCACACCCCCGACACCTAGATCATCAACGGGCACACGGAGTCACCATTCGCATATCGTCTTGTTGCTTTTTTACTTGAAGGGTCGAACTTCGAAAACATCTGGGCACAATCAGCACGTGCATGCTGCGAGCCGGGAGTGCCGCAAAATCCGCGGCTTA
>JAUVPN010000170.1 GCA_030598645.1 Hyphomicrobium sp.
AACGGCGGCCACTACATGGCCACCTGACAAAGCAGCAAATAAAGTGGCGGCAATTGCGCCAGTGCCGCCACTTCCAAGCCGATCCTGCTCTTGAAGAGTTAGCCCCGTAGCCGCGTGCGAATGATGCGTGGGAACTCCTCCGTCTCGCCGTGGCCCGGCATGTTGGGGTCGGTAGTGCGTTGGCGGCTTTCGACCTGGTTCCACGATTGATCTGAGCGGGCCTCGACATTTTCAGCAGCCGCAGACGCCGGCTGCCGTGGCACCAGTGCCTGTTCTCTATTTCCAGCTGGATGCGCAGGAGTCGAGATGCCGCGTTGTGCGCCGGCAGGGCCAGCGAACCATGCTTCGATCAAGTCGAGTTCGCCAGCTGACAGGTTGAGGCCCTGGCTGCGGCAACGAGCAACGACGAAGTTGCGGAAGCGGCTGGCAAACAAGCTCCCCGAGGCACCCTGGTCGAACCAAGGGTCAGCCTCACTGACGACGTCGAGAACAAAACGTGCGTCGTCTTGTCTAACTTCGATGCCAAGATCGCGTATGCGCTTTATGATGTTGGCGAGCGTCTGCGAGCCGGCCAATCCGTTAGCACTGATCTCCTGAGCCATGACATCAAACAGGGCACGATAGTCCGGCGGAGAAAGAGTCGGAGCCTGGCACGCCTCATGAATGCGCGCAATCGATTGCTGAATGGCTGTCGGCCCCTCGCGTTGCGGCGGTGACGAGGTGTTGGACATCTGTTGAGTGGGCTGTTGTCCTGATGAACGAGGATTCCCTGGCTGATCCGAGAGGACCGCAGGCTGTGCCGCTGGGGGCAATGGATTAGCTTCAGCCTGTGCCGCTGGAGCTAGAGGACCCCGGATCTGTGCTTGTTGACTGGGTGGCGGAGCGGCCGGCCGCTGTCCAGCTGGGGCTAGCGGACCAGGTTCAGTCTGTGCGGCTTGACTGGTTGGCGGATCGGCGGGCCGCTGTGCCGAAGGTATGTTCCCGAGAAGCGGCGCAGCTGTCGCCCGCGCTGAACTTTCTGACACCCCTTGCGGCGGTAATTCAACCTGAAGGGTTTCTTTCTTCCGAGACTCTGGGGGCACGGTTTGGCCTAGTTGCCCCCGGGAAGCGTCGAAAACGTAATAAGGCGGCTGGTCGCTGAGGCGGATCTCAGCTGGCAGTCCCTTGGCGATAAGGTCGCGGAAACTGCCTACGCCGCCCCAGCCAGAGCCAACCGTCTTGTCATGACCCAAAACACGCACTGCGCGGTCGGCTAGCGCCTCGAGTGGCACAGGCTGCCCAGCGGCGCGCACTGTTGAGACAACCTCGTTCATGATCTGCTTGCGTGTTGCCTCAATAGCGGCTGCGCTAGGCAACGCTGGCTGCTCACCGATTTGTCCAACCTCGCCCTTGCCTTGCAGCCTGCCCTGCCGCAGGAGCGCGAGAAATTCAGTTTCCCGCACTGCTCCGTCGCAGATCGCGGTGTAAGGCGCAGCCGTATTGTCAGTTGCATAAATGACGGTGCGGCGCGCATGTGAGCGCAGACGGTGCAGCACCGGTGTGAAGTCGGCATCCCCTGACAATATGATGAACTCTTCGAAATACGTGTCGTGCGAGAGCAGATCGCTGATATCCATAACCATCCGGATATCAGCGGAATTCTTTAGCTGAGCAGTCAGCGGTGGACAGTCAATCACCTCAAACCCAGCGCGCAGAAAGTGGTGGCGCACGAAGGGAAATGAACTCATGTCTGTGGAGTTGTCGCTAGTATTTCGTCTCGGTACCGGATTGCCGTAACATCGGTTCAGCACGATCCGTCGCGGGCCTGCCATCTCTGGGGTGTTCGTTGGCGAAATGAGGCCACCCGTCTCGATCTCCCTTATCCAAAAGCCGGCATCTTTGGAGAAGCGCTTAGCTGCCTCCTCGTTCTTACGCTTAAGGGAGAGATATACGTTGTCGTAGTCGACGAACACCGCCGTCAATATGGGTGCATTTGACTCGCGCGTCATGACCGGCAACCCCCGCTGACCGTGATTTGTAGGTTCTACGTGCACCATTTATGAGTCGTGTGGAAGCTGCAAGCGTAGGAGCGTCGACGCCCCCGTAAATACAGAAAAATTGTTCTTAATCAATCTATTGTGGCGGTGCTCCGCGCGTCATTACCGTGGAAAAGTGCACTCTGCGCTCAACGCGCAACAGCCCAATATTTCTACGCGGGGGTGCCGGGCTCAAAGCTGTGGTGTGCCAATTCGAACCCCTCAAAAAGGAATCCGGGAGCCACAGTGCAGCCTACTAGCGTCCAGTCCCCACAAGTGCACGCCCGCTGCCAATGGTCTTTGGGTACAACTGCTTGTGGCCGCTCGCCGGTGGTCAAGTCAGGGCCTAGTCGCGTATGCATCGCGATGCCATCCCTTGGCGCTATGGAAAGCAAAATCGCTGCGCCGGCATACCAGTGCCAGATCTCAGTCGCATCAACCCGGTGCCAATGCGAAATCTCATCCTTGGCCAAAAGGTAATAAATTGCCGTCGACGCAGCCCTGCCGCTGTTCCCGCTCAGATCCCGAAAAGTTTCTCGATAATGGCCGCCTTCCGGATGCGGCTGTAGCTGTAGCAACCGGATAACGTCGTCCACCGATATTACGGTCATGCATTATTCTTTCGGTCGCGGATCTCGGCAAAGACCCGCCAATCGGGATCGTGAAGCATGCCGAGCCTTTGTCTGATTGCGGCGACATGGGGCCGCAAGAAAGGGTTAGTCGCAAGCTCAAGATCAAGCCGTGTCGGTAACGTCGCAAGGCCCTTGGCACGCAATTCAGCCACATCCTTGGCCCGCTTTTGCAGAGCTGCGTTTTCAGGGTCGATGGTCAAAGCAAACTTGGCATTCGCCGCGGTGTATTCATGCCCGCAGTAAATAGTCGTTTCTGGCGGAAGCGCCATCAGCTTCTTCAATGACCCCCACATGACTTCGGCATTACCCTCGAAGATACGACCGCACCCCATTGCGAACAGAGTGTCACCGACGAAGGCTACGCTCGCCGCGGGTATCCAATAGGTAATGTGGCCAACCGTGTGCCCGGGCGTCTCGATCACCCGGATCTCGAAAGCTCCAAACGCTAGGGTATCGCCCTCACAGACGCCCCGATCGATTCCCGGAATTCGATCTGATTCAGCTCTGGGACCGATGACGTTGCAGCCGGTAGCATCCTTGAGACGCATATTACCAGCCGTGTGATCGGTGTGGTGGTGGGTTATTAGAAGATGTGTGAGGCGCCAACCCTTTTTTTCTAGGTTGGCGAGGATGGGGTCGGCATCTGGCGCGTCGATTGCGGCCGTGAATCCACTGGCCTCATCATGGATCAGTACGCCATAGTTGTCGGATCGGCTCGCAAACTGGAGAATATCAAGTGCAGGCATATGCTCCGGGTTCCATCTTTTTTGTATACGGTCATTGGCGGAGCCTAATGGCGCTACATCGCGAATTCAACGCGCCTGCTAAGAGCGCTTGAATTGTGGCATCCACCGTGAACAGTCACATCGGCAGATGCCGCGAGGCTTGCAACCAATGCAACTCGACGTCACCGACTTGCAAGAATTCTACGCCACGTCTCTCGGCCAGGTCGTGCGGCGGCTGTTGACCCATCGCATTCGCGCCCGCTGGAAGACGGTTGGTGGGGCAACTCTGATCGGTCTCGGCTTTTCCTCCCCCGATTTGGGTTCGTTTCGCGGGGACGTGCGTCGCATTGGCGCGCTGATGCCCCACAGCCAAGGCGCGGTCGTCTGGCCGCCGAATGGGCGGACGCTTTCCGTTCTCGTGGAGGATGAGCGTTTGCCATTGCCAGACGGTTCCGTCGACCGGCTGCTCGGCGTGCATTGCCTCGAGGTCACGGAACGTGGCCGCGCGCTGCTACGTGAGATGTGGCGTGTGCTTGCACCAGAAGGGCGTCTGATGCTTATCGTGCCTAACCGACGTGGCGTATGGGCGAGGCTTGATAAAACACCCTTCGGCCACGGCCGGCCCTATAGTCGCAGCCAGCTCGAAGCCCTCCTTGTCGATGCCTTGTTGACTCCCTTCGACTGGGGCGGCGCTCTGTTTATTCCGCCGATCGACCGGCGCATGTTGTTGCGCTCGGCAGCGGCTTGGGAGCGGATGGGCGCGAGCCTTTCGCCGGCGTTCTGCGGCGTCATTATCGTTGAGGCGCGCAAGGAAGTCGTAGCGCCGATCGGCAAGGCGGCGAAAGCACACCCATTTCGCAACCTTGTGCCTATTCGTGGTTAGGTGCGCTCATACACCGTGGCGTTTGCGCAAGACAAAAACGGCCTTCTCGCCAAACAGATTCTGCAACGAAATCGAGCGGCGTATGGGGAGCCTATGCCCCGAGGTATTAAAGGCGACCGCGGCTTCCACGTCAGCGTCGACCAGGGCGACCAGGTCCGCGAAGTCTCTAATCGTACACAAGTGCGAGTCGGGGCTCATATACCACGGCTCAGGAAGGTTTTGCGTCTCTGGCATACAACCGTTGAAGAGTAGCTGCGTGCGAATCCGCCAATGGCCGAAATTCGGGAATGAAACGATGGCCTGGCGGCCGATCCGTAACAGATTTTCCAGCACCTTCTTAGGATAGCGCGTCGCCTGGATCGTGAGGCTTAAAATCGCATAATCGAACGCTTGGTCGGGATAGTCATCAAGATCAACGTCGGCGTCTCCCTGGATGACGGAGAGGCCCCGTGTCACGCAGGCATTGACGCGGTCTCGTGAGAGCTCGACACCGCGCCCGTCAATCGACTTTGTCTCCGCAAGCAGGTGCAAGAGCTCCCCGTCGCCGCACCCCACATCGAGTACGCGCGATCCTGGCTCGACCAATTCTGCGATGAGTAGGTGGTCGACGCGGTGTGCGCCATGGGGCTGGGTGTCGAGTTTTAGCATCCCGTTTGGCCCTAATCTTTGAGCCCACGCTTTACGCCGGCCGCGTTGAGAAAGCCGCGCATCGTGGCGAAGAATTCCGGCTCCTCGAGCAGGAAGGAATCGTGGCCGCTGTTCGTCTCGATTTCCACGAAGGAGACGTTGGCGGCAACGGCATTTAGCGCTTGCACGATCTCTCGGCTTCCACGTGTAGGGTAGAGCCAGTCGCTGGTGAAAGAAACGATGAGGAAGCGTGTCTTGGTGCCGCGGAAGGCGTTGGCAAGCACGTCGCCGTGCTCGGCGGCAAGATCAAAGTAGTCCATCGCCCGGGTGATGTAGAGATAGCTGTTAGCGTCGAAGCGGTCGACGAAGGTCGACCCCTGATGACGCAGATAGCTCTCCACTTGGAAGTCAGCATTGAAGGAGAACGTCAGTTCCGAACCACCTTGCAAGCTTCGCCCAAATTTGCTGTGGAGCGCCTCTTCTGAAAGATACGTTATATGTGCAGCCATGCGCGCCACGGCGAGGCCATTACGCGGCACCTTTTGGTGCGAATGATAATCGCCCGCGCACCAGTCCGGGTCGGCCATAACGGCCTGACGTCCCACTTCGTGGAAGGCAATGTTCTGCGAGGAATGCCAAGCGGCCGTTGCGATGGGAACCGCCGAGTAGACACGCTCAGTGTGGCTTGAGGCCCATTCCAGCACCTGCATGCCACCCATTGAACCACCGATGACACAAAAGAGTTGGTCGATCCCTAGATGGTCGATGAGACGCACCTGCGCACTAACCATGTCGCCAATGGTAATCACCGGGAAATTAAGCCCATAAGGCCGGTCGGTCTTCGGATCTATGGAAGCCGGACCGGTGGAACCCATACATCCACCGAGAATGTTCGGGCATATGACGAAGAAGCGGGTTGTATCGATCGGCTTGCCTGGCCCGACGAGCGTCTCCCACCATCCGAGTTTTTTGGTTACCGGATGCTCGCTCGCCACATACTGGTCGCCGGTCAGCGCATGGCAGATCAGAATCGCGTTTGATTTTTCCGCGTTGAGCTCGCCATAGGTCTGATAGGCGATGGAGACCGGCGATAGTAATTGGTCGCAGGCAAGCCGCAGGGGCTCACTGTCGGGAAAGTGCACGACGGTGCTCGAGGGATTGTTTGCCTCCGCGATGCGCATATTCGTCGAGCGATCAAAAGATTTCACAGCGGCCGTCTTCATACCTCGTCTCTGACACCCAGTGCTAACCTTTGGCATAATCCACTTATATTGCGCTGCCGAGGACGAGCTTAGCTAGGCACTAGTCCTAGAAAGTCAATCTTTTCTTTGCTTTCGGGTTATTCGCTGTCTATCAGTCGAGGCCCCATTGCCTGCACACTCCCACGTGATGGGGCCTATGCAAAA
>JAUVPN010000116.1 GCA_030598645.1 Hyphomicrobium sp.
ATCCCGGATGGGCCTGAGCACGGAGATCAAGAAGGCGGCGCGATGAGAGCGGCGCACAATCGCCGACGCGCAAGGATTGATCCATGATCGAGCTAAAATCCACCATTACCTGCCCTGCGTGCGGCCACCGAGCGACCGAGACCATGCCGACGGACGCTTGCCAGTATCTCTATGAATGCAATCGATGCGGTCTACAGATGAGGCCTAAGAAGGGCGACTGCTGCGTGTATTGCTCATATGGTTCGGTGCCTTGCCCGCCAGTCCAAGCTGACCCCTTAGGCGTCAGCGATAAGGGGCGATGCAGGCGCGATTGATACCGCCTACATGTTGGCTGGGCGTTACGAGAGTGACCAGAGGCGAAATGTCCGCTTTGGGTCAAAAGCAGACATTTTGACGTGCGTGACGGATGTCCGCTTTACCCCCGAAAGCGGACATTCTCCGAGGCGACGTGGATGTCCGTTAAGTGCCAATAGCGGACATCCGAGCGGCCGTAGCGGCTATCGAATTTGCATTGGAAACCGGACGTTAGTTGCGGGGGCGCGCAACCAACGTTATCAGCAGGCCATTTTTCAAGCTGCTGCTTGATGATCTACTTTGATCCAACTGTCGGCTTAGATCTTCATCCTTTGGCTGGTTCTCGCGAGGTTGATTTGCATTGAAGCGTCCGTAAGGAAAGTTCATCACGAAGGGTAAAAAGCCATGAAAGCGATGCGTCTCAACCGGCTGGGCGAAGGCGAGCCATTCGAACTTTTCGACAAACCCGACGCCGATCCGGGGCCCGGAGAAGTCGCGATCCGCGTGCATGCGGCGAGCGTCAACGCCGCAGACACCAAGATAAGGGCGGGTTTCGGCGATATCGCGCCGGAAGATCCGATCGTCCTCGGATGTGACGCTGCCGGCGTGGTGATGGCCACGGGGCAGGGCGCCAAGCGGTTCTCGGTCGGCGATGAGATTTATGGCTGCGTTGGCGGCGTGAAGGGGCGCGACGGCGCCTATTCGCAGCGCATGGTCGCTGACGAACGCCTTCTGGCGAAAAAGCCAGCAAGTCTGTCCTTCAAGGAGGCGGCGGCGCTTCCACTTGTCGCCATCACCGCCTGGGAGGCACTTGTCGATCGCGCGCAAGTTCAGCCGGGCGAGACCGTGCTTGTCCACGGCGGTGTCGGCGGCGTCGGTCATATCGGCGTGCAGGTCGCCAAACTCATGGGTGCGATCGTTCACACAACCGTGGGAACGCCTGAAAATGCCGAGATTGCAAAAAATCTCGGAGCCGACCAAACGATCCTCTATCGGCAACAGTCGGTCGCGGAATATGTCGCTGAGTTCACGGACGGACGCGGGTATGACATCGTGTTCGACACGGTCGGTGGGCCGAACATCGCGCCATCCATCGACGCGCTGGCGACAAACGGCCGTTGCGCAACCACCGTCTCTATCGGAGCGCAGCCGGATCTCAGCGGCCTGCATATGAAGGATGCCAGCGTGCATGTGGTGTTCATGCTGATACCAATGCTCACGGGCCACGGACTCGAACGTCATGGCGCGATCTTGGAGCGGCTCTCAGTGCTCGCGGATCACGGACGCATCAGCCCGCTTCTGGACGATACTCATTTTGCACTGGAGGAGATTGGGGCCGCTCATGAGCGACTGACATCCGGTCACGCCACGGGCAAGGTCGTTATTGTTGTCAGCTGAGCGCCGGATGTAGGGGCAATCCTCTGCATCGCGACCCGGCCCCGAGATCCGCCCCCGACTGCCCCCGAAAGGGGACGTTCCGGCGGGTCGATCGTTCGGCACGGTTGTTTCATCATCAGTCTCCGTAAGTCCACCCTTCAGTTACCGTCTGAACGAGAACCGGAGAGTCTCCAATTCCGGACCGCGAGAACATTGGCGTCATTTGCAATAAGTTTGACGCGCTCGGCGAGTGCAATGGCGCCATTGCCTGCGCATCATAGGAACGTCCAGTAATGGATAATGCCGCAATGATAGCGGAGCAGCCATCCGGGCAAGGGAGACAAAGACAGTGTCAAAATCAAGCTGGAACGTGAATGAGATTGCGGATCAAAAAGGCAGACTCGTCGTGATTACTGGCGCAACGAGTGGGATTGGGAAAGAGGCTGCCCGTGTCCTGGCCGGAAAGAACGCATCGGTCATCATTGCGGCCCGAAATCTACTGAAGGCGGAAGGAGTCGCTGTCGAGATCCGCAAAGAATTCCCTCGTTCGGACATATCGTTACGCGAGCTCGATTTGTCAAAACTGGCTTCGGTCAGCGCCTTTGCCGATTCCGTTATCGACGAGCTCGAGGGGCTCGATGTCCTAATCAACAATGCCGGAATTATGATGTGTCCCTATTCGAAGACCGTCGATGGGTTCGAAATTCAAATGGGCACAAACCACTTGGGACATTTTGCGCTAACAGGTCGTCTTCTGCATATCTTGAAGAGGAGAAAAGGGTCACGGATCGTGGTGTTGTCCAGTCTGGCCCATAGGATGGGTGATATTGATTTCTCAGACCTGAACTGGGGAACCCGAAAATACAATACCAACAAAGCCTATGGCGACAGCAAACTGGCGAACCTCTATTTTGCCTACGAACCGGCGCGCAAGCTTGAAGAAGCCGGAAGCAACCCCGTCGTCACAGCTGCCCATCCCGGATGGACTGGAACTGATTTGCAGCGTCATTCAGGTTTGATGGGCTTTCTGAACACTTTCTTGGCCCAGGGTGTCGACATGGGAGCCCTCCCGACACTGCGAGCTGGGTTTGATCCAAACGCAAAGCCAGGAGACTTTTTCGGCCCATCTAGGTTCTTTGAGATGCATGGGAACCCTGTGAAGGTGAAATCCAGTGACCGTTCACACGACGTACAGGCGGCTCGGGAATTGTGGAAACGGTCCGAAGAATTGACCGGAATAGCCTTCTGAGAGGAAGTTAGGAATTTCGTCGTTCAAATCGGAGCGGACAGTGCCCTTTATTCCGGATCTGACCCTCAATGTCCGCTTTGGGTCAGAAGCGGACATTTGAGCGTGCGTCAGGAATGTCCGCTTTGCCCCCACAAGCGGACATATGTCTTAGTGCGTGAGAGGTCCGCCCTACCTTTAGACGCAAACGCTAACTTGAGCGCGTCGGATATCAGACTGGTGCCACCACGCGCACGTTCGGAAGGACTAGGCCATAGGAGCAGATTTGCCGGAGCTTGAAGCGCGCCATTACCAGGAATAGGTTTGCCCGTCCGAGAGACAAGCCGACGATGCACTCTGATGAGCAACGCGCCCACACCGAATGATATTCTCGAACTTGGGAGGGGGTTCTGGGGCTCGAAAACATTGCTCAGCGCAGTTGAGCTCGGGCTTTTTACCGAGCTGGCCAAGGCCCCGGCGGACGTGGCCACCCTGTCGCAGCGGCTCGACCTTCACTCCCGGTCTGCCCGCGACTTTCTCGACGCCCTCGTCGCGCTTAAGATGCTGGAGCGAGATGACGATGGCATCTATCGAAATACACCAGCAACAGATTTGTTCCTCGACCGCGCCAAGCCGAGCTATGTCGGCGGCATTCTCGAGATGGCGAACGCGCGACTCTATCGGTTCTGGGGCTCGCTTACGGAAGCGTTGAAGACCGGAGAGCCTCAGAATGAAAGCAAGGATTCGGGTGAGGATCTATTCGGGCGGCTCTATGCCGACCCTGATCGACTGAAGGGCTTTTTAGTTGCCATGAGCAGCATCAGCGCCGGCCCCGCCCAAGCAATCGCCGCGAAGTTTCCATGGTCCAACTACAAGACCTGCGTTGACGTCGGCTGTGCCCAGGGCATCGTGCCTGTGACGCTCGCGCAGAGCTACCCTCATCTTTTGGCATGTGGCTTTGACCTGCGAGAGGTGAAACCAGTCTTCGATGCGTTCGTGGCCGAGAGAGATCTTTCGGACCGTGTAACCTTCCAGGCCGGCGACTTTTTCCGTGATCCCCTTCCCAAAGCCGACGTGGTCATCATGGGTCATATCCTCCACGACTGGGATCTCAACCAGAAGCGCGCGCTTATTGCGAGCGCATATCAGGCATTGCCCGACGGTGGAGCGTTCATCGTTTACGACTCCATAATCGACAATGCGCGACGAGAAAACGCGTTCGGGCTCCTCATGAGTCTCAACATGCTGATCGAAACCGCAGGTGGTTTCGACTACACGGGAGCCGATTGCCAAGAGTGGTTGCGCGAAGCAGGCTTTTCCGAAACGCGTGTGGAGCCGCTCGTCGGGTCGACCTCGATGGTCGTCGGCCAAAAATAGCTCTGGGTCTGTCACTCCGTAATTGGCTACCAGTGGTCTGCCCCACGAACCGGTGCCAGTGTCTAAGTTAGGATTTGACGCAGTCTCGTGCCTGGCCCGCAATGTCCGCTTTGGGTCATAAGCGGACATTGGAACCCGGATCAGGTATGTCCGCTTTACCCCCGAAAGCGGACATTCAGAGAAGCGGTGTCGTTGTCCGCTAAGTGCCATAAGCGGACATCAAAGTAGTCCGGCCCAATATCCAAATATATTGCGTGACAGTCTTTTCGCACGGTCGCAACGGGGCCGCGCCGTATCCACATCCGAATAGTGGGTGATACCGTTGGCACGCTTCGCTTGGAACTATAATTGCGGTAGAATTTTTACGTGCGCTATCTAGCGCACTGTTAAGATCATTCTGGGCTTTCCTCAGGCCCGGATGGCCCTCCCGTGCCGTCCGGGCCTGACTTATGTGTCCTGCCGCCTTCCAAACTTCTGCGACCTACATAAAGACCAGCGCCGCTGGGTGGCAGCAGCACGTTTTTGGGCAAGGGATAAAGCCAGTTTCTTGGGCCCTCCAAAAGGCATTGCCGCGGAATGGCGGCCTCAAAATATCTGAACGAATTTCTCGTGGCGCTCAGATTCTTGGTTAACGCCCAATGCATCGGCTTTTGCCAACGTGAGACCGTGGCGATTCGTATCGGGCAGGAGACCCTATGGAGTATTGACCGGCACGTCGGCGCTCATTACGGGATGGTTGCGGGGGCATCTTTTGACTTGCCACAACGTAATCCAGGCATTGGTCAAAGACTATCATAGGAGTTGCGTCATGAAGACTATCCTTTCGCTTGTCGCACTGGGCCTAGCGGTCGCGGTTGCTGCTCCGGCAATCGCCGAAGAGCCCACAACAAAAGCCGATTGTGAGAAAATGGAAGGCATGATGTGGGATGAAGCGACTGGAAAGTGCGTGAAGAAATAACTCTCGATATGAAGGTAAGAGCGGCGGGTCTCAGACCCGCCGTTTTTGTAATGGCTCGCCTTTCGCTCGATTAAAAGTCGAATCAGCAGTCTTCCCGGGACTGACCCTGCTGGACAACCTGTATGCGAGACCAGTGCTCTCGTCGATATTTGCTAGGTCTCAAAAGCGGACATTAATAGCTAGATCTAAGGTCGCCCCGGATTCGAATCTAAGAACGTTCATCTCTTTGTGTAACAGGCGGCTTTGAGCGGGGAGGCATTTCCTCCAATCGAAAGCTGTTCTCTTTCCTCCAAGCTTCTAACAACGTCATCTTGTCCCTCCCATTCTTGTTGGGCGCATTGCCACTGCGAACAGGGTAGACAACCAAGTTTGCGTCATCCAGCCGATCAGTCTGAAGCTGTACTGACGTAGCGCGCTCGATACTCTGATACCTGCACTTCGCGCACCGCACCGCTGGACCTTCGTAGCAGAGGCGCCCGCGATAATGTTCGACCTGATAACCGGCGGCCTTCATATCGGATACGAATTTATTACAATCACTGTTGGTATACATTATGTGCCTCCATCAGTTGATTGATGTGAACTGCTCCGCAACCTCACAAGTTCCCGGGCTGATTTGAGCAACTGCGCGCGCTGCATCGGCGGACTTCCGACGTCTGTCGGATGTCGATAAAGGCCATCAAGGAGTTGCTGAGGTTTTTTTGATTGGCTCCTAATAGCGATAGAACGCTTTTAGGCACGCGAACATCGACAGGTACTGCCAAAACCAAGTGCTAAGCACGGCGACAGTACCACGCTGGCCCCTTACCAGCGGATGTCATCGTTGTAGTAGGGCACGCGGATGCGCACACGACGTCGCTTGGTGTCTACATCAACCTTTGTGTAAGGCGCGCGCACCTTCACGCGTGTTCTACGGTGGCCCGAGGTCTCGACCCGTGTAGTCGGGACATCCACGATGGTCTCGCCGTTTCTGTGCTCGACATAGTCGCCTGTTAAAGCGGGCGTAGCGAGCGTGACCATAAGAGCTGTGATACTAAAGGTAATAGCTAGGCTACCTGTACGAACCATTTGCATATCTTCCCGTCTATTTCTGACGGGCGGACAGAAGCCACAACAATCCCTCTCTGCAAGTCACATTTTCGTCTGCCAACGCGATTCTGTGTCGCGCTCCCCATTAGAAAACGCCGGAATTAGAGGTCTCATCGCCGCTCGATCACAAACCATCACAAGATGTATCTTGGCGTCACCGATCAGCAGACGAGATGTCCGCTTTTGGCACTTAGCGGACATCTAAGCCGTCTCTGAGAATGTCCGCTTTTGACCCAAAGCGGACATTGCCTTGCGTTATTGGGAGGGCGCTCGTTGGCCCTTACTTGACGCGCGTCAAAGCCGCCCGCGCCATGGTCCGACAATGTTGGACCGCAGATCGCCCGCCTTCGTCCGCCCCCCACTATGTCGAGACGACTGAGTGCCCTAAGTGCTGGAGTTTTGATAAATGCGAAGCCTCATTAGTGCGCTCACCGTAACTCTGACAATTTTCATGGCCGGGGCGTGCTGGGCCGACGACAAGAGACCGAACATCCTGCTTATTGTCGCTGACGACCTGGGTTGGTCCGACCTGGGCAGCTTCGGAAGCGAGATAGAAACACCAAATCTCGATGCCCTTGCCGAGCGCGGTGTAAAGTTTACTGCGTTCTATACGTCAGTGAGCTGCTCCCCCACCCGCTCGATGCTCTTGTCGGGGACTGACAACCACATCGCGGGTCTCGGCAACATGGGCGAGATGATTACGCCTGAACAACGGGGCAAACCAGGTTACGAAGGGCACCTGAACAACCGCGTTGTATCACTCGCCGAAGTGCTTCGCGATGCCGGCTATCACACATACATGGCCGGCAAATGGCACCTAGGGCACGAGCCTGAGCACTTCCCACATGCCCGTGGATTCGAACGATCATTCAGCATGCTTTTTGGTGGGGCCAGCTATTGGAGCGATATGTTTGGGATGATGGCGGAGCACGAGGAGGTCGCCGAGTATGTCTTGGATGATAAGCGACTTAAAATACTGCCGAAGGACTTCTACGCCACGCGCTCCTACACCGACTTTCTGATCGAATCGATCCGCAAGAACCGAGGCGATGGAAAGCCGTTCTTCGCCTATCTCGCTTTTACAGCGCCACATGATCCAATGCATGTGCCTGAACCGTGGCTTAGCAAATACCGGGGCCGCTATGACGATGGCTATGAAGTGCTCAAGGCAAAGCGAGTGGCGGCTGCAAAGCGGATGGGTCTGGTTCCGGATAGCGCCGACGCGCCGGAGCGCTATGAAAAGCTGGAGGCGTGGAGCTCGCTGAGCAAGGAACAGCAGGCGCTCGGATCGAGGGGAATGGAAGTCTATGCCGGGATGGTGGACAACATGGATTACCATTACGGGCGAGTCGTGAAGTTCCTCAAGGACATTGGTGAATACGACAATACTATTGTGATCTTCCTATCTGATAACGGCCCGAACCCCTGGTACAGCGAAGATTATCCCGGCAACCGTGGCAGCGAATGGTTCGCGCAGTTCGATAACAGCATCGCCAATATTGGACATCCAATGTCCCACTATGCCTACGGTATGGGGTGGGGTTCGGCCAGCGCAGGCCCACTTGACCTATTCAAAATGACCGTTGGCGAAGGTGGAATTCGCAGCCCGATGCTTATTACGGGGGCGGGCATCAAAGGCGGCCGGCAGGTCGATGCCTTTGCGTATGTTTGGGATGTCATGCCCACCATACTTGAGCTGGCTGGGATTTCACACCCCGAGGAATTTCTGGGGAGAAGA
>JAUVPN010000164.1 GCA_030598645.1 Hyphomicrobium sp.
ATGCTGCTATTAGCGTCGAAGGGCACGGTTTGCATCTCTATCGCTTCGTGATCGCGCATGAAGCGGAAAGCTAACTGATTCTGGGGGGATGAGGGTTCGGACGCCGGCATGGGCGATAAGGACCTGATACGCTTTACTCAACAATGGGCTGCGAGCACCACAGCAACCCGGCACATATTCAGCAGCAACAAAGCCTTCAGGCAGCTGGTTTGCGTTGCAACAAAGCCGACTGGATGCCGCTGCTTTCACTGTAAATACTTCAATCATTAGTGTTAAAATCGCATGAATTGGGCACTATAGATTTTCGCGGTCTAGCCGCACGGCCCTGCATTGCAATCGAAATCGGGGCTGAATCATTGCTTCCCACTTGAAGCGCGTGCCGAATCGAGGCGGACTTCAACTTCTGCGCCAAGTCATCCACTTAAGAGGGGGCAGCGGGCGCCGCGTAGAAGCAAGATGTGGACTTTGGTGCCAACTTAGTCATCGTTGCTTTTGACGCCATTGCAGTCTTTGTTGGTAGGCTGTTTGCACGCAGGTTCCTCGCGGGGAGTTCATCTCTGTCGACCTGCTGGGGGCTAAGGCTTGAAAGCATCGAGTAGTTGAACTTCGATCGGCTCCACAAGCTGTTGCTGACCCGCCAGGGTCACGTAGAACATCTTGCGATGGCCGGGGCCCAGAATACGTGGTGATTGAATCGGGAGTCAGCACCAAACGTTCAGGCGATACCGACGCGATTGACGCCCAGCAGACGTTTTCTGCCAAGCAGCACTCGTTCCTCGGTCACGCCTTCAAAATCCGTTGAGAAGCAATCCACGACCCGGCAAAGTTTGCTGGGCGGACCGCAGCTTCACCTGGGCTGCGGCATACCGCCAAAGCTATTTTCTGTAGAGAGCAACAATGATCCGCCGATCCATCGTAAATGCAGTGGCGCGCTTGTTCGGCAACCTCAACGTCAAGGTACGCCTTGGTGTCGCACAATCGTCCGATCCCGATGTGGTCTTAGCTGCCCTCTCAACCGCTGCGGCGTGGTGCCCGGGCGCACTAAACGATCCGGCACCGGACGTCACCTTTGACGATATCTGTGAGAATGCGCTGGTGTTCTCGGTGACAGTCGCCATTCGTGACGTCACGGAGTCCAGTCGCATCAAGACGGCGCTGCGTACCAAGATCATAAAAGCACTTCGCGAACGGGACATAGCAATAGCAAAGCCGCAAGTCGACGTGCATATGCGCGACCTAGATGGCGTGCGAGCGTTCCTCATTCGCTTGGCGCAAGAACGTGCGCGCCATAAGGAAGAGGAAAAGGTCGCGTCAGATGATGGTGGCGAGCCCAAACATGAGGGTGGATAACAGCGGGCAGACCGAAACGAAGTGGTCAGTCTTCGCGATAGACACGCTCGCGACGTTCATGGCGCTCTTGAGCTTCAACTGAGAGTGTCGCAATAGGGCGCGCGTCGAGGCGCTTGAGGCCGATCGGCTCTCCTGTCTCCTCGCAATACCCGTAGCTGCCGTCTTCGATACGCGCAATCGCTGCATCGATTTTGGCTATGAGCTTGCGTTGCCGGTCCCGGGCTCTGAGTTCGAGTGCCCGATCGGTCTCCGACGTGGCGCGATCGGCAAGGTCGGCGTGCTGCGTCGGCTCCGCGTGTAGCCCTTCGAGCGTCTCGCGGGTCTGACGCAGAATCTCCTCTTTCCACGAGAGTAGTTTCTTTCGAAAGTAGACACGCTGCCGCTCGTTCATAAATGGCTCGTCCTCCGAAGGTAGATAATCGGGGGGGAGCACAATCGACGAAGTCTTAACACGCGCACCCATCTTTTTTTTTCCTGCAACTTTCTTAATCACACTCGCCTTGGCCTTGGAAGCAACAGCAGATTGAACCTCAGATGTCGCAGTCGACGTCCTCTTGGCAGAGCGCGCAGCAGCCGGTCCTTTCTTAGACAGCGCTTTGGACTTGGCCGCCTTCTTGTTCTCGTCTTTCTGCTTACGCATTGTGGCCTCCAAGAGGCGTTTGAGATTGCGACAGCGCGCTTCCCATGGAGAAAACAAGTCAACTTTGGGGCCTCCTATTGAAGTGAGTGCGCGCCTCTGTCAAGAAGTTCTGTGTGCCCACTTAAGCTACGGAGACGAAAGAGGAAAAGTTGTTCCCCGCTGGGACACAATATCGATTTGGCCGCTTCGCCCCCTATTTACTGGCGCACCGCCGCGGCCCCTCCCGCAGCATTGGCAGCTCCCGCGCTAATTACATAACTCGACACGGTCCTACTTGCGCTGGCGCTGGCAGCAGCCGTACGTTCCCGGCGCAACTCCCGGAGCTGAAAAGGATCCCATGAAATTCAATGGCACCCACCGCTACGTGGCAACCGAAGACCTGAAAGTCGCTGTTAACGCTGCGATCACGCTCGCACGGCCTCTTCTCATCAAAGGGGAACCGGGAACTGGCAAGACCGCCTTGGCCTTAGAGGTGGCTGACGCGCTGAGCGTGCCCATCATCGAGTGGCACATCAAATCCACTACGAAAGCACAGCAAGGACTCTACGAATACGACGCCGTCTCACGCCTGCGCGACAGCCAACTCGGCGACGAGCGCGTGCACGACATCCAAAACTACATTAAGCGCGGCAAGCTGTGGGACGCATTTGAGATGAACGCGCGCATGGTGCTGCTTATCGACGAGATCGACAAGGCCGACATCGAATTCCCCAACGACCTGCTACAAGAACTCGATCGCATGGAGTTCTTCGTCTACGAGACTGGCGAGACGATCAGGGCAAATAACCGGCCAATCGTGATCATCACATCCAACAACGAAAAAGAGCTGCCCGACGCCTTTTTGCGCCGATGCTTCTTTCACTACATAAAGTTTCCCGATACCGAAACCATGCGCCAGATCGTGGACGTACATTTTCCTGGGCTCAAAGGGCGCCTTGTTTCGGAGGCCTTGCGTGTTTTTTATGATCTGCGAGAGATTCCCGGACTGAAGAAGAAGCCATCCACCTCAGAACTCCTGGACTGGCTAAAGCTTCTGTTGAACGAGGATATCGATCCCGCCACGTTGTGCGAAACAGAGGGTCGCAAGCTTATCCCTCCGCTGGCCGGCGCCCTCCTCAAAAACGAACAGGACGTCCACTTATTTGAACGCATCGCCTTCTTAAGCCGCCGCAGAAGCGGGCAATGAAATTATTGTATAGCCAGCCCCCCTGGCGCCTCCGACTCCATACACTGAGCGCTTATGAAATAGACCTTAGACACAGCTAGCGCGGATCCGTAGCGTTGAGCAGCGTTAATCAGCCTTGCGACAGGCGCTAACGCTAATGTTTCGTGACGACTGACTGTGGGTCAGCCTCATGGTACGAGGTCGCCGAGATGATCCAAACTCGGCGTTGCAGCGTTCAAAAAATGAATGTCCAGTGAAGTGCCTCTTCAGTATTTGTTCAAACCGGCACGCTTATTCTGAGTCTCATTAACTCATGGACGTGGATGGAGCGTAGCATGGCAGAGTTCCTTCGCAGCAGCGTGATAGTTCTAATGGGTGTGTCGGTCATCGCCGCTGGCGTACTCGTGGTTTTCTACGGCTAACGTCAGACCCTTGTCGAAATGCTTGCTTGGCACTAGCTAAGGGGACCCCTCATGAGGTCCCCTTGTCGCTTTCTGATCTGGACGATACCGCCCGCAAAGCCTTCCATCGCGCCGGCTCCTTTTTCACCGACCTGATGACGCCGTCGTTGCGCCTTGGCGTAACCGGTCTGTCTCGAGCGGGTAAAACAGTTTTCATAACCGCACTGATCCGGAATCTTGTCTCTGGCGGACGCCTCCCCTTCTTCGGCCCAGAAGCCGAAGGTCGGATCGAACGCGCCTATCTAGAACCCCAACCCGACGATACAGTACCCCGCTTCGATTACGAGACCCATCTGGCCATTTTAGAAAATGACCCACCTGCTTGGCCCGAAAGCACTCGGCGGCTCAGCCAGCTGCGCGTCACCATCGAGTACCTCGCTGCAAACCCTCTGGTGAGCGCTTTTGGCCCCTCGCGCCTCAATCTCGATATCGTCGACTATCCGGGTGAGTGGCTCATCGATTTACCGTTGCTTCAGCAAAGTTATGAAGCTTGGTCGGCCGAGGCGATTTTGCAGGCAAAAGAACCGCGGCGCGCGCTACACGCCAAGTCGTGGCTCGACCATACCGATACGATTGACCCCTATGCCCCGGAGGACGAGCAAGTGGCACTTACGGGCACTCGTCTTTTTTGCGGCTACCTGATGGAGGCGCGGGCAAACAACCACGTACTGCACACGAGTGGTCCAGGCCGTTTTTTGATGCCGGGCGATTTGGCTGGCTCACCCCTGCTCACCTTCTTTCCCCTCCAATTGGAAGCGAACCACTCAACGCCGCGGGGGTCACTTGCCGCCATGATGGCCCGCCGGTTCGAAAGCTATAAGTCGCATGTTGTTCGCCCCTTTTTCAGGGAATGCTTCGCCCGGCTCGACCGGCAGATCGTGCTCGTCGATCTATTGGGGCCCTTGAATGAGGGTGGTCCGGCGCTCGCAGACCTGCAGCGCGCGCTCGACGGCGTTTTAGGCGCGTTTCGCACCGGAACCAGTTCATGGCTCACCTCACTTCTCGGCCGACGCATCGACAAGTTGCTATTCGCTGCGACCAAGGCCGACCACATCCACGCAACGAGCCACGACCGTCTCGAAGCCATCCTGCGGCTGGTAACTGAGCGCGCCATGAACCGCGCAACGAGCACTGGCTCGGAGGTGGATGTGCAGGCGCTTGCCGCGCTGCAGGCTACGCATGAGGCGGAAGCGAAACTCGGTGGTGATCTTTACCCCTGCATCGTTGGTGTGCCGCTGGCAGGCGAGCGGGTGGGCGCCAAGGTGTTTGACGGAATTCAAGAGGCCGTCATCTTTCCCGGTGACCTACCGGAAGACCCCAAGAAAGCGTTGATGTCGGAGGCGGGGGCAACCAGACTGAACTTCGTCCGTTTTCGGCCACCCCGCGTGCTGCCGGCAGGAGCTAACGGAGAAGCAGCCCCCCTTCCCCATATTCGTCTTGATCGCGCCCTCGATTTCTTGCTCTCGGATAGGCTCGCATGACCTCGTCCTCAAGTGCCCGCCCGCCCCGCGCCTTTGCGCCCGACGACCCGGCCATCAGCGCCGCTCCTGAGGCCACAAAGCTCGATACACCTGGCGATGATGACCTTCCACCTCAAAGCCCAGGCGAGCCTCCGCAGGCTCCAAGACGCCCAACCGCCTTGGACCTCTCGCGCGGCATTCGCTGGGGCGGGCTCCTAATATCAGGGCTGCTCGGGCTCTTGGCATTGGCAACAACGCTGTGGTTTACGCGCTATGTCGAGGTGGCGCTGGCACGTGATGATTGGCTTGGTTGGATTGCACTATGCCTTCTCGGCCTGATTGCGCTTTCGGCCGTCGTCCTCGTGCTACGCGAGATCATCGGGCTCTTTCGTTTAGCCCGCCTCGGTCACCTCAAACGCGAGGTCGACGAGGCCTTAAACGACGGCGACCTTAGGCGGGAACGCGCGGCAGTGCGTCATCTTAGAAGAATCCTGTCGCAACGCGCGGATCTGCATTGGGCCCTTGCACGCTTTTCAGAGCATGAACGAGCCGTACTAAAACCGGGCGATCTTCTTGCGCTCGCCGATCGCGAACTCCTCATGCCGCTGGACCAGGAAGCACGCCGTGTCGTGCTCACCGCGGCAAAGCGCGTCGGGATTGTGACCGCTATGAGTCCCATGGCGTGGATCGCCATGCTTTACGTCCTCGTTGAAAACATACGCACGCTGCGTGCGCTGGCCGGTCTTTACGGCGGCCGGCCGGGGCCACTTGGTGCCCTGAAACTTGCGCGCATGGTCCTTGGACACATCATCGCGACTGGGGGCGTTGCATTGACCGACGATCTGCTAGGGCAGTTTCTCGGCCAAGACCTCTTGAGACGCCTATCGCGACGGCTCGGTGAAGGCGCCTTTAACGGCGCTCTCACAGCGCGCGTTGGAGCTGCGGCGGTCGGCGTATGCCGGCCCTTACCATTTATCACTGCCCCACCGATCCGGGCGCGCGACATGCTCGCCGAGCTTTTCCGCCGCTCAGGTTCTGACAAGGAAGCTCAGAGCAGCGCCTAGCCGCCGTTAGCGTGCCGAGCAAACAGGGTCTCGTCACGTCAGACTGTTATGGTTTAGATTGCAGCTACTGTTCCGATGCTGCTTTTAAGATGCAGCGCGGGAACCTGTGCCCAGAGCAATGCTTCGAGGGGGAGCCGGCCATGCTGCAAGAAGCGACGCTCATAGAGGGCATAATGGCGACACGTGCCCAAGTCGACTTCCTCTGGCAGTTCTTCGTCACAGCCCACATTGCAATCTTCGCTCTGCTCTTCATC
>JAUVPN010000135.1 GCA_030598645.1 Hyphomicrobium sp.
AAGGACCGAGAAGCAAACCTCCGCGCCATCGCGGGGTTCTCGGCATTAGACGCCGAAGCTTGGAAAACTTGGAATGCCGACTTTGATCGCTGCGCCCCTTACCTCTTTCGTATTCTCGGATCGCCTCTTGCTCGTGCAGGTCCCCTTGAGCACGTGTTCGATGATGAGGATGGCGTACCGGATTCCGTACGGCAAACGTTGCGTGAAATCTTGTTTAGCTCATTGAGAGAGGTCCTAACCACTCGATTTGAGAGCGACGCGGTCCAGGCCATGATCGCGGCCTGGGCGCTCCATTTCGACTACGCTCCGGACATCGCGGGCGGCTGCTGGTACCCGTTTATCGAAACAAATGTCGGCCAGCAGTCGGGAGCGATGCTAGCCAAGGGTGGATCGGGACGGGTCGCATCGGCACTAGCCGAACTGATATCTGATGTGGGCGGAGAAGTTCGCACGGAACAGACGTTCGAGAAGATTGTGGTGGAAGATGGCCGCGCCGTTGGTGTCCGGTTGGCGAGCGGCGAGGAACTGCGAGCCTCGCGTGCGATTGTTGCCTGTGTCACGCCGACGGCGCTTCTAAAGTTGACGGATGGGCACCTGACAGAGCGAGAAGCCAACTTGGCGCGGAACTATCGATACGGTCCCGGCGCTCTGCTTATCCATTTGGCTCTGTCGGACCTGCCGAATTGGAGGGCCGAAGGTGCCCGCCGCTGTTTCTACATCCACGTCGGCTCCTTTCTTGACTACCTTGCCGCAACGTACCAGCAAGCAATGGCCGGGTTGCTTAGTGCGGAACCGTTCTTTTGCATCACGCAGCCGACACTGCATGACCCCTCCATCGCGCCCGGAGGCCATCATGTGTTGCGCATCTTTGTCCGGGCTGTCCCGGCCGAGATTCGGGGCGATGCGGGCAGAATGATCCAAGGCCAAACCTGGACTGAAGAAGTCAAGGAGTCATTTGCTGACCATGTCCTGGACCTCGTGGAGGAGCACGCTCCAGGCATCCGCGATAAAATCCTGGCCAAGGTGATCCAATCACCCTTGGACCTGGAAGAGTTGAATCCCAACCTAGTCGATGGAGACAACAACGCGGGCAGTATGCAACTTGCGCAGTTTTATTGGGGCCGCCCATTCCCTGGCTCCACCGACCAGCGGATGCCAATCTCAGGGCTCTATATGTGCGGCGCCGCGACCTGGCCGGGCGGGGGAACAAACCCCGGCTCGGGGGTATTTGTGGCGCAGGAGATTCTAGCGGACAACCAATAGGTCGCTAGCGGTGCCGGTCTCTAAGGCAGGACCCGCCGCGATCTGTTGTTTAGCCCTCGGTGTCCGCTTTGGGTCAAAAGCGGACATGGCCTTAGATCTCACCTGAATGGATGGCGTGTTGAGACAATCGTATGCGAACGCTGCCATGTCGATCGAAGTGCATCAGCCGGATTCGCTCAGCCAACATGGTACCGTTTCAGGGGAGCAGGTCGGCTCCTCTTTCCGCTTCCTTCTTTTTATCAGGTCGGGTGTGCCATCTGTCGGTTGCCGACCTTATCGAAATACTCTTTTCTGGCTCGCCCGAGGCGCTTATTGAGCAGGCTCCTCCACGCGAACGGAGCGACCCAGATCTTATATCGATAGTACGGTAAAAGGAGCAGACGCACGATGTCACGAGGATCAAACGCTTGGTTCAACGTCCTTGCCGCCTCGTCGCAGACAAGCTGGATGTCCTCTACCTGAGTAATCTTGTGAAGTAAGAAATCGACGGGGTTGCGTCGCTCAATTTCAGCTATTGTCTCGCAATCGACATATGGCAGTACCTTTTCGTCTGAAGATAGAACGTTTTGGCTTCGGGGTTTGTGGCCAGTCTCATAGCCAATGAACTCAAGAAAATCGTCGACCTCTGCAATATCGTGGAAGCGATCGAAGCGTTTGATTGTGGCACAGGCCAGATCAAACTTGCGCTTGTCGCTCATGAAGAAATACGTCCATCCGCGAAGATCCGCACAGTAAAGCAGCAAGTGCGCCGTCATTGGATTGCGGAGCATTGATCTGCAGAAATCATCAAGGCGAAGCCTTCGCTTGATCGACTCCGAATTACGATGATGCCGATAATTATATAATGATAGACACCACCTGGCTGGATGTCGCCAGAAACACACTTTGTGATAGTTGCGCTCACGACCGTGCAGCAGAGAAAAAGACGCATAGTGTCCTACAATGGTGTTGTCTGCGACACCTCGCGGCGCAAGAAATTTCTTTTTCAAAAATAAGTCGCAGATCAGCACTTTGTTCTTTGGCGGGTCAACGATCGCACTCTTTCCGCACCAGTTCTCTATGTGTCTTATGACCGTGCGTCCGCCTGTCTTTGGGATGTGGAAAAAGTACAAGTCCTTTGCGCCGTCATTGTCTGACTTCGCTGTTAAACCAGTCTGCGGCGTGTCCATTCTACGAGTGTTCATTGGCACTGCCTCGTTGGGAGCCAACTCGAACATATGCAGGAACTCTCTGAATCCTCGTAGCCCGAGTCGTAAAAGTGTGTGGAGACATTCATCAACTGGATTCGGCCGGATCGCGAACAGCGATAGTTCTGTATTGTATAATTGCGACGCGCCGCCAGGCGCTCGTTATGGCTCTAGATGATGGTCACCCATCTCTCGGTTCGCCCGGGAGCGGGAGCCCAAAGTTGTCGGGCACTCAAGAGCATAGGTTGGAGCCCGGGCAGTCTCCTTTCGGGCCTCCTATGTCCGCTTTGGGTCAAAAGCAGACATTTGATCCTGCCTCGCTGATGTCCGCTTTGGGTCAAAAGCAGACATTTGAGCGTTCGTCGGCGATGTCCGCTTTACCCCCGAAAGCGGACATTCCCACTGACAGGAAACAGCTCCTCATAGAGCCTTTCCACAAACTTGTGGACAGCCGCGCCTTGCTGCCTAACGTAGGGTGCCCAAACCCCCTTAGATTCTTACGGACGTGTCGCGGCCACCGTAAACCAAGATTCTTGGATGCCTCCAGATGGCACAACGCGTTGCGCACCGGCTGAAATGGACGCATTGCAACGCCCGCAAGGCGCACTGTTGGCCCGAGCCTTATGGGATTGAGCTGAAGGGTTAGTAGCGCGTCAATCCTTGGTCTGCTGATAGACTACCCAAATGATCCCGCTCAGCATCACAATTTCCAATAAGCCAGTCCGCAGCACTGGTTCAGTCAGTAAGTCCGTCATGACTGCCCCCTTTTGTTCATTGCAGCAGCCCTGATCCCCTGTCGTCTTCGTGGCTGTCGGCGACTTCGAGCGCCTTCTGGTAAAGCTTGATCCGCGAGCGCCGAAGCTCGCGGGGCTCAATCGATGATAAGATGCCCACCATCGACGTTATTAGGGCTTCGAGGCAGCCTTCCCTGGTGATTGGACCGTCTGACGAGTCATAGGCATCGATCACATCCGATATCTTTGCATTCAGACGCTCAGCGTGATCGGCCATCAGTGTGCCCTCGATACTGCGTCTTGCCACTCGTTGGTGGTTGACAGGCCCAATTCCGTAACCCGAACCCAGGTCGTTTCATCGACAAGTTTGAACTCCGCCAACCCGTCGCACTGCATCCTGAGCATGAGAGCGGCGAACTCGCTGTCGTTGAGGTCCGGCATCTCTCGCCTCAGGTCGTCCGTGAGAATCCATCCGTCCTTACGAAGAGCGCATTCGCTCGTTCCCTGAAACTGAGCCATAACTACCCCCTCTTTTCACTCACTGAGGCCAAGTGGTTACAAAGAACCCGCAAAGCGCACATTTACGAGTTGAATAATGTCGTTACGCTCGCGCGTAAAAACGTCGGTTCCCTTAAAGACCTGCTTTATCCGTTCGGTAAAATCGTATGGCGTCAGAGGAGGCGCGCGATGATGCTGACACCAAGCCTCATAGTCGAGGTATACGTCGCTGAATGGGACCGCCGTGCCCCCGCGCTCCTCAAGCCGATCAACTACGTATTCATAAACCTTCCGCGTTGGCGTCAGCGCCGATAAATGACGTCCGCGCGCCAAACCTCTTCCATGCATCTTAGGCATCGGCTTGGGCGATGTAGCTGCGGGTTGGCACGCCTTGGGGCGCATAAGCGCGAGCGCCACAAAAGCAAACGCAATCAACAGTTCTAGAAACGCTGCGAGCGCAAACTTCTGCCAGGTCGCTGCTGTAACGGCGGTCACGTTGGGAAACCGGAAAAGCGGCGTGTGCTCCGCCACCTCAGTCTGCAAGTCTTTCGGCGGCGCGGCTTCGGCGCGGGGCGTTTTGATCACTGGCGTTGAAGCTTCTTCGGTGCGCGGCGTCTCGATCACTGGCGATGGGGTTTCTTCGGTGCGCGGCGTCTCGATTACTGGCTTCGGGGCGTCGGCAAGCCGCATCTGGATCATGGCGCGCTCAACTCTGAGCGCGTTGACGCGTTCAGTTGCCGCTCGGTTCTTTTTTGCTTCCTCGACGGCCGCAAGCGCCTGGCGCTCATCGGATTCGCGTTGGCGACATGGATTGCTCTCGCTGCTGCGACTCGATGAGCATGCCGCCTCGCGGCTCTCCTTTGCTGCGGCCGCCGCCGTTTTCGCAGCCTCAACCACCGCGGCGGTAATCATTTCATAGTCACGCAGGCCGGCCAGCTCGCGTTGAATGCGATCTAAGGCGTCGCGGTCCTCTGCATACGGATCGAAGACCTTGATGGGTTCCACGTCGGGTTCAGGTACGGGTTCCACCGGCGGTTCGTCGTAGAGTTCCACCGGCGGTTCGTCGTAGCGTTCTTGAACCGCACGTAACGTGATTGAAAGAGTTGCCCCTAGGGCTACGAGCGCCAAGAACCCCACGAAGATCGAGCCCGCGCGACTACGCTGCCAGAGGTACACAGCGATGGCGGGGTCAACCAGACCGCCAATTGCAAATAGCGCGAAGATGAGTGCAACGACGGCGCCGCTCGCGGGCGCACCGCTCGACACGTAGCCATAGCGGGCTACGAGCCCCACGACGATCATGCCCGCCACGACGGCGGACGCACCGATAATTCGATGCATGATTCCCCGGCCCCCAATCATCGTATCAACGTTATGACCTGACTAATCACCAACCAGCCGCACACCAGGTAAGCCACTGCGATCAGCACTAAGCAAACGTCGTGGATGACGCTGATTATGTCCGCTATGCGGTCCATGTCTTCCCCCGCTTTTGCGCTTGTTGGACTGTCCTCCTCTGTTGCCTGGCCTCCTTGCTGCAAATGAAATAGCGGGATTCGCTCCGCTACCTACACCGATTTGACCCAATCTACATTCAGCTTGCCCAGCCAAATCGCGAGCGTCAGGGATCGTTTGACCCACGCCCTAGGTCGCGATCACACGAGTCGTTGTGCCTTGCGCCGCCTCCTCGCGGGGACAATTGGGCCACTTTTATTTTGAGGGATTTTCGAGAGTGGCCCAGCTTTTTGCCTGATTATCCCTTTGACGTTGTTATTGAAAATGCACCGCTGGGGCTCGGAGGCCATTTGGGCCACGAAATCACGGTACATAGGCCTGACAAGAAGTTCGGCAGCTTCTTTATCTCGAAGGCCACCACCTCCTTGTGGTGTGAGCAACTCGAATTCTCCTGGCGCCGAAAAATTCTCCGTCGAAGGCGCCAAGGCACAAACTGGGATTTCGCATCAGCAAACCCCCCGTTCCTAACGAGTCCTCATTCTGTAAGAATCTGGGACGTTCGCAAACAACACCAGCGAGGGAACTATTAGTGCTGCGGGGAGTCTTGAAGCGGAACGAGCCGGAGACGGTGCCGCCCAAACCGGTACCCCCCCTGCCGTGACTCCCAATGTGGACTCCGCACTAGGACCCGTTACGCGGACTCCCGACCATGACGCCCAACCCTGCGCATCAACACGGCGCCCAAAGCGGCGGCGCAAACCTGCCCCTCTCGGCAGCCTCTATCCGCAAACCGATTCCGAACCTTTGATGCACGCCATGGCGATCCTGCAACAAATCCAGATGTACGCGGAGGATGTGATTGGCACGTACATACCGCAGTCCCAACTAGAACGATTTTATGGAGAACTGTGCGAACGTGAGGGGGGGACGCCTCGGAGCTGGACTGCTATCGGCCGGCGGCTCAACGGTTTGACGGATCGAAGAAGGCTCAAACGCAACGGGAAGCAGTTTCGCGCTTACCGCATTCCGCGCGCACGCTCCGAGTGATGGGCCTCTTGATGGGCCACACCGGCTAGCTTACGAAAAACCGTGCAAAATCAATGCGATTTGCCGGAACAAGCCTCAGGCCCTTTCCGGTCTTTCGCTGTCGGCATACATCTGTTGGTGTCGTCAAAAACCCTTGTAAAATAGGCTCTTCGTTAGGGTCAGTGTCTGTTACTGTCTCTTGAGGACGGTCCACAGCAAACTTCAATTGACGGGCCAATTGATGGGCCAGCTTGATTGTGCGTTTCACATGGGGGGCCTCGTGACGCGAAGCATTCACCGGATGACTGCCGTCAAGGTCAACGCATTGAAGCGGCCGGGCTACCACAGTGACGGCGGTGGGTTGTTCTTGAGGATCAAAGGCGGTGGCTCGAAGAGCTGGGTGTTTAGGTACGTGATCGCGGGACCGAGGCGCGAGCCGGACTTGGCCGTTACCCTGCTGTAGGACTCGCTGGAGCGCGAGAATTGGCCGAGGAGGGCCGCAGGCCAGTCGCCGCTGGCCATTAGCAGCGTGCCAAAGAGCGCCAAGCTGAGCGCGCTGACGCGGCGGCTTGAAGCTCCACCTGCCGGAAACCGCCAGACTGCGCCCGGCCGCTTTTGGGGGTAAAGTGGACATTCCTGACGCACGCTCCAATGTCCGCTTTTGACCCAAAGCGGACATCGTTACCCCTCACCGGATACCGTTATCCGATACCAATGACGATCTTGCCGCCAGTCTCTGCCCTGTCCCATGAAGCGGTGCCAATCTCTAAGTTAGGATCCGGCGCAGATGCATGAACCGCCTTAAGTGGGCGAAACATCGAACCATCGCCGGGCACGGCCCATCCGGTTTCTCTTGCGCCCGCTGGTTCGAGCGCATCTCTTCCAGTGCCGGTCTCAACGATCTTGGCGTGCGCGGCACGGCGCACGTCGCGCACCACAAAGAACCCGATCAAGAATCCCATGACCTGCAGCGGCCAGCGGACAGGAACGGGGAGAAAGTGCGTCTCCTGCATGGCAGTCGTGAGTCGCTTCGACCACGGCACATCAAAGGGAACATGGAGCGCGATGGTCAGCGCATAAGCGACGTAGATGACAAGGCTGATCGCGAGGCCATCGAGAATCCGCTCGGTCGCATTTGGGTATCGACCGAGGCCCGGGAGAATCGGCCACGATGGCATCCGG
>JAUVPN010000281.1 GCA_030598645.1 Hyphomicrobium sp.
CGCCCGGCTTTTGCGGCGATGCTCGCGGCTTGGCGGAATGCGGCCTTGGCCTCGGGTTGATCGAACAGATAGCCCTCAAGATAAACAATCGCAGCAGACTCAATCAGAGCTGGATCGACCTCGCCTCCATCAAGGTCCGTACTGACGCCGAGAAAAGTATTCATCGTACGCTCGCCGTCGGGCGTCACGAGAATGAGCGAGCGGGATGTTGCCACGCTTCCCTTAGCAGGCGCAGTCTTATAGGCTACGTTGGCTGCACGAATGTCGTGCCCGAAGATGCGGCCGAACTCGTCGTCGGCGACCTTCCCTATGAAAGCAGCGCGGCCGCCAAGGGAGGCGAGCCCCACCATGGTGTTCGCGCCTGAGCCTCCGGAGATCTCGACTCCGGGTCCCATGGCGCAGTACAGCGTCTCAATAGTGCCTGCGTCGACGAGGCGCATGTGGCTCTTGGGGGCGCCATGGCGTTCAAGGAAGGCATCGTCGCAGCGACCAATGATGTCGACGATGGCATTGCCGATGCCAACGACGTCGTAGCGTGTGTTTGTCATGAGGTCCCTATATTTCCGATGCCGCGCACTATATGCAGCAATCGAGGAGTAGCAAGTTTGCGCAATGAAATCGGACCGGCGATCACGGATGCCGCTGTTGCCTCCGGGCGGCCGCGGCCAAATCGAGCAGCAACTGCTCTGCAATCGCTGCCTCGAGTATGCTGGAAAGACGAGCAGATTTCGCTGCGCGACCAGCGTGTCGGACGGCCCTGGCAAGACGCGCGGACGACCACGCGCGGCATTGCCGGGCAATCGCATCTTTTTGTTTGAAATGGATCGGCGGCCGAGATTGCTTTATCACTTCTTCAAACGTTCCACCCGCGTCAAGCGCGCAGCGGATGCGATGTAGCCGCTGGATATAGCGTTGCAGTGCCAGGATGATGAGTTGCGAACTTTCTCCGGAGGCCAATGCGCGGCCAAACTCGCTGATCGCACGCACAGGGTCGCCTGCGGCTGCGGCGCTCAAGACCTTATCGATTGCAAGGGCAGACGCATCGCCGACGACAGCATCGATGTCGCCGGCATCGATCTCGGCCTTCCCCCTGGCATAGAGCGCGAGCTTTTCGATTTCCCCGCGTGACAAAGCCCGGTCTGCACCAACGCGTGAGAGAAGAAGATGTCGTGCGTCGGGATCAATCTTGAGCCCATGAGAATTGAGCGTTTCGCTTATGAGCGATTCGAGATCTTGCGTTTCGTCAGGAAAGCAAGCAACAGCGGCTGCTTTGCTCGATTTCTCGAAGAGAGATCTCAGTTTATCGTTGGGGCGCAAATTTCCCGCTTCGATTATCAAAGTAGAAGCAAGCGTGTTGTTGTCGAGGAGTGGCTTGATGGCGGCTGTTCCTATGCGGCGGCCTGCCGTCGCGCGCACGATCTTGGCGCCGCCGAACATAGGCACAGTTTGTACCTCGACAGCGAGTCGGTCTGGGTCCGTATCCAGGTCGGCTTCGTCAAGGCGGATGATTTCGCCCGGTGGATTGTCGCGCTGCGCAATCATAGTCGCCAGCATAGCTGCGCGTTCAGAAACCAGACCGACGTCAGTTCCATAGAACAGTATGGCAGCGTATCTAGGGCCGGGGGGCTTGAGGAAGCTTTGGGCCTGATGAGCCTTGACGGCGACCATGAGCCGTTACCGCAGTTGAGCGATTTGGAGCACCATTGAGAATAATGTGCCGATGGTCAGGCAGCGCCCGAAAGAAAGGCAGCCAGGCGCGACTTGAGCTCTATTCCAACGGTCTGAGCAGCACGATCTTCGGCCTCTTTGCGGGCCCGTACATTAGCGAAGACTGAATCAAAGCGCTGAAAGGGGGCCCGCCCATAGCTCTTACCCTCAAGCATGACGGTATTATCGGAGAGTCTGATTAGAGTGAATTTCGCATCGAGATTGTAGGTGCTGCCGAGAGAGTCACCGTCGACCTTGACGAGCGTGGCCGTGATGGATTCACGAATGATGATGTTGAGTCGGTAGGCAGGCGGTAGGGGATAATCCCCACCAGTCGACTGGTAGATTAGCTCATTGCGCACGCGCTGCCCGACGCGTCCGGGTATCGGTGCAATGTCGAGCTGGGCCAGCTTTTCGTTGACGTCCGTTCCCACGACAGCCGGAGAGGCGTAAAGGGGACGCAACCCTCCTTCGCCGCAGCCTGCTACGAGCAGGGGCACGGCAGCGCACGCAAGAGCAACCCGAATTTTCGATCGGCGGTTATTGATCCGCATCGATCGCCCCCGTGTTTGATCGTTAGCCGACCACATTCACAATTCTCTGCGGCACAACGATGACCTTCTTGACCAGCCTACCATCGAGGGCGCGCATCACAGGTTCAAGTTTCAAGGCTGCCGCCTCGATTTCGTCGGAACCTGCAGTACGGGCAATCGTCAGCTCGCCTCGCCGCTTACCGTTCACCTGTACGGCAATGGTGACGGTGTCGTCAACGAGCAACGCCGCTTCGGCCTCCGGCCACGGCTGATTGGCCAACAATGTGTTGTATCCGAGCCGCGCCCAGCATTCTTCAGCCAAATGCGGCATCATGGGGCCGATCATCTGCACCGAGAGTTCAAGTGCTTCACGAAGAGCCCAGGACAGGCCGTCGCCTGATTTCCCGATTGCCAAACCAAGAACATTTGTGAACTCGTAAATTTGGGCAACTGCCACATTAAAGCGCAGACCCTCAATGCTCTGCGCGACGAGAGCCAGCGCCTTATGCGCTGCCCGTCGCAACTCGACCGCCTCAGGGCCAATTTTCATTGGGCGCGCTGTCCCCTTCCTGGCTGCGGCCTCCACACCCTGATCTACCAATCGCCAGAAGCGCTGCAAAAAGCGCCGCGCACCCTCGACGCCGACGTTGGTGTAGATCACGTCGCGGTCGGGAGGGCTATCGGAGAGCACAAACCAGCGGGCGACATCAGCGCCGTATTCGTTGATGAATTCGTCGAGATCTACCGTGTTCTTGCGCGACTTCGACATTTTCTCAACCGCGCCGATTGTGACCGGTTCGCCCGTCATGATCTCTACGCCGACCCGTGCGCTACCCTCGCCTTCTATGCGGACCTGCCCGGGAAGTAACCAGCCGCCGGAGCGCGACTTGTATGTTTCGTGCGTCACCATGCCTTGCGTAAAGAGGGCAGCAAACGGTTCACGCACGTTCTTTGTCAGCTTCAAGTGGCCGGTGTCGCACATCGCACGCGTGAAGAAGCGTGAATAGAGCAAGTGCAAAATTGCGTGCTCGATGCCGCCGATATATTGGTCGACGGGAAGCCAATAGGCACCCGCATCCGGGTCAACGGCAGTGTCGGCTTGAGGCGCTGTGAAGCGCACGAAATACCAGGAGCTATCCACGAACGTATCCATGGTGTCCGTTTCACGCAGCGCGCCCTTGCCGCACATAGGA
>JAUVPN010000253.1 GCA_030598645.1 Hyphomicrobium sp.
GACGGTGTTCTTGTGTACGCCAAGAAGCCTCGCGACTTCGTCCACCGTATAGCTTCGGTGGATCTTGACGCGCCGCGGATTGGCTCGCCTCAACTCGAAGCGCCCGCTTGAATAAGGGCGCGAATATCCTCAACCCGCCACGCCGTGATTCGAGGCCCGAGCTTCACCGGCTTCGGGTATCGACCGGATTTTACGCCGGCCCACCAGGTAGACTTGCTGACGGGGATGGGACCGCCTGGACCGATGATTGACGCTAGACGAACAAAACCAACGGACGGCAACGCACCGCCAATGCGCGAAGAATTTCCATTAGATTGCTGGCAATCATGAACACAATTTTTGTGCGATTCGATCGCTTTGAGATCCGGCCGACTGTTGTCCCTCATAGGTGCCCCCTGAACAAATGCGCGTTGGGGGGAAGCTATGGCCTTTCAGTTGGGAAACCCAAGAGGGTGACTTTCCCAAAGACGTCATTTGTCAACAAGCCGATACCCCTCGCACATGTTCAAGAGCTCGATCATGGCTTCCTCAATTACCTGCGATGGACGCCCAGATGACGTGTGGCGCTGCTTCAACCATTGAAACTCGTCATTCATAAAAATCGTGAGATCGCGATGACCCTTGAGTGCTGAATTGTGCCAACGCTTAACTGTATCAGCGCGGTTTGTGTGCCCAGCTTTAAATTCACCGGGGGGCACATATCCTCCTTTGTTGAGCGTATCTGCGATGCGGGCGGCGGCCTTTGACTGGCTCGTCTCAACTTTATTGGACAACATAAATTCTACGATCGCCGCTGCCAGCGCTCTTATCCGACGATGCGATCCCCCCGAGTACCGGCCACTAGGAATCAATTCGGCAAGATTGCCGGTTACCAATAGGCGGCTGTTCAGACCATCGGTGAGATCTTCGAGCGCACTGTCTAAGTGCATCAAAAGCTGGATTATCTGTCTGTCCGATGGCTTAACGTACAGCGCATCCGTCAGCACTAACGCAAGTTCGAATGCCTGTGACGCGAACAGTTGGAGACTTTCAAGGGTTCGTTCTTCGCTAGGGATTGATTGATATTCAATCTCAAGCTCACGCAAATCAGCGAGCGCGAAAGCGACGTGCCTCCATTTGGCCCCAGAGCCACTGATACGACGAAGCTCCGCATCAAGTTCCTGTGGCTCCAGTGACGGTATGTGATGACGGTGACGGGGCATGACGCCCTACGCATCTAATTGATTAAGCCTCAGCTGAAACCAATCCGCCTGACTTACTGCGCAATTCGGGCCGGAGCGATACATGTTCATCCGCGATGAGATCAGAACGAATGTGCTGCGCATATGGCGCCGTGGATTAGTGCTGGCAAAATAAACGTCGCGCGCAAGGCTTGAGCATGTGCTCTTTGGTACCACAGTGGTACCACAGCGGCTTTTCGCATGACGGAGAGCTGAACGACTTGAGAGCTAACGTGTTGCGATGACGAAATATTTGGTGGTGCCCAGGGGCGGAATCGAACCACCGACACCGTGATTTTCAGTCATAGGACCGTACATTCAAGAAAGCCCAAAGAAATAGGCGTTTCCCGCAAAATCACCACCACAACAAGCTGTTAGCAACCTGCCCTGCGTTTCCTCTGGATGCCTCGAATCACCCCAGAATGTCTCCCGCGCGTGTGCACGAATGTGTGCACGAAAAGGGGGCGCACATGAAGGCCAAGATCACCAAGTCGCTCATCGACGGCATGACGCCGGGCGATGTCATCGCAGACAGCGATACTCGTGGCTTCACGGCAAGGTGTCTGCCGAGCGGAGCTATCTCTTATGGTGTGAGGTATCGAGCAGCCGGTAGGCAGCGATGGCTTGCGCTAGGCACGCATGGCCAGATCACGCCTGCGCAGGCACGCCAGCTCGCCAACAAGCGCATCGGCGAGGTTGCCGACAGCCGTGATCCGGCTGCCGAGCGGGAAGCCCAGCGCGCCAAGGCGAGTTGCACCGTCAATACCATCTTGGACAGCTTTATCGAACGCCATGTTCGTCATCTGCGCACTGCACGTCAGGTCGAGCGTGCGTTCGACAAGTACGTTCGGCCCCACTTAGGTGCCCGGTCGATCTACAGCTTAAAACGCGGCGACATCGTTGGCCTACTCGATGACATCGAGGATCAGCACGGGGCAAGACAGGCCGATGCGGTGCTGGCTTATCTGCGCAAGGGCTTCAATTGGTGGAGCACGCGCGATGAGAATTTCCTATCGCCCGTCATTCGCGGCATGGGCCGCACCAACGGCTCGCAACGTGCTCGCTCGCGCATTCTTGCCGATGTCGAGCTGCGTGATTTGGGGCGGGCACTCGATGCCGCAAAGGTGGCCGAACCGTTCCCGCGATTGGTGCGCACCCTGCTCCTGACCGGCCAAAGGCGCTCAGAAGTTGCGCAAACGCAGTGGTCCGAGATCGATGGAAACGTATGGTCGATGGGTGAGCGCCGTGGCAAAGGCGGTGCTCATAGCGTTCCGCTAACAGATGCGGTGCTCCGGCTCCTGGGCCCGCCTCGGCGGGACGGCTACGTGTTCAGCACGACCGGCGGCAGGAAGGCGTTTGGCGGCTTTAGCAAGAGCAAGGCCGCGCTCGATGACGCCATTGCGGAGGTGCGCAAGGCCGAGCGGCGAGCACCCATGCCCGATTGGCGGTTGCATGATTTGCGGAGAACGGCTCGCTCGTTGATGTCGCGCGCTGGCGTTGATGCAGACCATGCTGAGAGGGTGCTCGGGCATGCCATCCCCGGCGTGCGTGGTGTCTATGACCGGCACAGCTACCTTGAAGAGAAGCGCGTCGCATTGGAGCGTCTGGCCACGCTTGTTGAGCGCATCCTCAATCCGGGCAGCAACGTCGTGGCTCTAAAACGAATACCCCCGCGCTGACTCAGAATTGACTCAGGAGCGGCGTTTGACGTTAGCGGCACCCCAGCCCCTCCAAAAAAACAAACGCCACTGTGCGAGTCTCCTCGCGCGTTTTAGCGCTGGTGCTACAACATCCAAGATGCTATTGCGCGGAGAAATTCCTCATCTGGCGGTTGGCACGCCTCTGATGCGCCAACGTAGGCGCGCTTGCGGTCGGGAACGATAAGAATATCGGAACTAGTCCTCCACAAGGCTTCGATCTCCGCTGCTTCCGCAACGTCCAGTTGGCCTTCGTGCCCAGAACGTCCTTTGCGTCGCCTGCGCTTGCTTATTGCTTTTCTGCACCCATCGCAGCACGCGCGACGCGTGCGTCGCTGCCGTGTGAAAAAAGCCTTACACTTGGGACAGGTGAGAACTGGAGCCTTTTTCTCAATCAGCTCCATAAGATCCAAAAAACAGAACTCTCGAAGGTCCCTCGGCTCGCGAAATGTCGATATTCCATCACTCGCGAAGCAATCTCGTCCAGCGTTGATGCTTCTATGCTTTGTCAACTCACTGAGTTCGTCCCACCTGCAAGAACTCATCAGGTGCAAAAATCTCCATACCTCGACGCTCCTGCGATAGAAGTCGGAAGCTTGGATCTTCGGGGAATTATCAAGCGCGCCCCACTTATTGGCAAACAATTGCACGCCCTGCGGTGCCGATGGGGTGTTTGCCAAATCGAAGAGCACCCTGCTCTGTCCAGCTAGAAGCGTGATTGACGTGGACCGCCGATTCCGCGGAACAACGAATTTTTCGCCGCGGTCATTGTCCGCCACCTCGATAAGTGAGCCTCCGTAGCAAATTAAGCCGACATAGCCATGGTCGGATTGATCTTCCAGAGGCTCTATCCGATAGCCGTCGGTTGCCTTCTGCCATGTAAGCCTAAGTTCTTTTGCCATCGATGATTTTCCGCAAGGGCGACGCTAATTTCTATCATTAGTGTCACCCCATTGCGAGGGGGTAGCGAACAATGTCATGCAGGCTGTAACAATCATGCACAATGAAGAGGGGCGAACATGAGGCCTGCGCAAAAACCGATGTGGACGGACAAGGATCTCGCGGCCCGATTCGGAAACGATCCGAATTACTGGGCGAAACTCAGGTGTTCGGGCGATGGCCCAGAATTCTTGAAAATCGGTAAGCGGTGCTACTACGAGCCAGAGCGATTTGAAGCCTGGCTTGCGACGAAGCGGCGCAAAAGTACGTCCGATCCGGGACCGACAACCGGCTCCAACATGCCGCGGTCAACCATGCCCGATGACCTTGACGCCGCTCGCACTCGCGAGCCTGCGGGAGCATGCTAATGAGCAGCAGCACACCCAAAGCACTTCGCCGCCACGGATGGGCTCCGCAGCGGCGAGGGAAATTCAATGATCCGATAACGGCGCGATTACTATCGCGTAA
>JAUVPN010000112.1 GCA_030598645.1 Hyphomicrobium sp.
GAGCGGCCGTGAAGGCGACAACCTCATACGCGGGGTCCTGACGGAAGACGACATTGAAATTGTGGAAGTCGCGACCCGCCGCTCCCATGATGAGAATGCGCTTCGGTCTGGCTGCAGTAGACATGCCCGCTTCTCCACCTCCCGCTGATACCCGAGGTTTAGCAGCTCGCTGATGCTACAGCTAAGCACGCCCTCACAATAGCGACCTTGTCCGTCGCCGCCAGCGCGATAAACCGCCCGAAGCAGACTTGGCTCACATCGCGGCTAAGCGCCGCCGCTTTGCTGAGTCGCAGCGCAGTCTTGTCTTGGGCTCGCCAAAGGTATGACAACAACATGAGCGGCGCGTACGTTGATCCAAGTCACTCCGCACGGCGCCGAACCGTGCCATGCTTTTTGGCAAAACCGTTGGTAAGCGTTAAGAGTCCCTACAATGCGATTGTCAACGCTCGCTGAAGCGCTCTGGACAGCGTTGATGGCTAGCCCCTCTTGCGTGCGAGCCGTCAGAGGCCTGCCACGCGCTCTGAGCCCAATCGATCAGCGCATCGCGATGCTTCCAAGGTCAAGCTTACCTCTTTGTGCGCCCGTTACTGTTCATTTTGACCGGCATCAGATTCCATTCATTGTAGCTGAAGATGACAGGGATGCTGCTTTCGCACTCGGGCTTGTCCATGCGCATCTGCGCCTGGCTCAGATGGAAGTGTTCCGGCGTATCGCGCTGGGGCGCGTTTCTGAAATGCTCGGCCCGCTGGCTATTCCGCTCGACGAGACGCTGCGCACGATTGACCTGGTGCGGGCCGCTCCCCTGATTGAAGCGGCGCTCCCACCTCAAACGCGCACTTGGATGGAAGCGTTTGTGAACGGCGTGAACCTCTACGTAAACCGTTGCCATAAGCTGCCGCTGGAATTTCAAGTCCTCGGTCTTCGTGCTGAGGCCTGGACCATTCGCGACCTGATCGCCATAGGTCGCCTCGCTGGCTCAGACATCAATTGGCTCGTCGGATCGGCACTTCTCAAATACCGTCGCCGAGCCGATTGGTCCAAGACTTGGGCGAGGCTGATGTCGGCCGTCGGCAATCGGCATCCGAATGCCGGGCCTCCGGCCGGCATCCTTCAACAGTGCGGGCGAACCGGCAGCAACTGTCTCGCGATCGGCGCGCTCAGGACAGAGCGAAAGAGTGCAATACTCGCTGGCGATCCCCACGTAGGACTTCTCTTGCCAAACACGTGGTTGATTGCTGGGCTGCAATCTCCCTCTTTCCATGTCGTCGGCCTAATGATGCCCGGGCTGCCCGTGTTTATGATGGGCCGAACCGATCGGATCGCGTGGGGCGGAACCTATCTTCGCGCTGCCTCCAGTGACCTCGTCGATCTGTCGGGACTTCCGCGCAGCACCATCCGCTTAAGGCGCGAGCGCGCCAAGGTGCGCTGGTGGGGCAGTGTTGACATGACGATCAGCGAGACGGAGTGGGGGCCCGTGGTTTCCGACTGTCCGCTTTTCAAGGGAGAGAGTGACACAAGCTTCGCGCTGCGCTGGATCGGACATGACCTGAGTGATGAATTCTCAGCCCTTCTCGGCGCGGCAAGGGCAAGAGACTTCGAGAGCTTTCGCGCGGCATTTCGCTCGTATGCCGTCTCCGGCCAAACGATCCTGTATGCCGACGTCGATGGGAACATCGGTCGCATAACGGCGGCGCGGCTACCGGTCCGGGATACGACGCCCCCGCCAGATCTTCTGTGTAGCCCGACTGAGGCCGCGCGGGTTTGGTCTCGGACGGTCAATGCGGAGGTGCTGCCGGCTGAATTCAATAAGAAGACAGGCTACATCGTCTCCGCGAACGAACGGCCGGCATCCAAGGTCACAATCGGTTACTTCTTCTCGCCGCGGGATCGCGCACAGAGGATGGCCGAGCTTCTCCATGACGGCGCGCCGATTGATGCAGAGCGGGTTTTCCGCTTGCAGCTCGATGTGCACGTGCGCTCGTCAATAGCGCTCAGAGATCTGGTCTTGGACAAGCTGCGGGAGACGAACATCACCGCGAGCCTCAGCCAAGACGCCCGAACGGCTCTGAAGGCTATTTCTCATTGGGACGGGAACTACGCGGAACACTCACAGGGGGCGCTCGCCTTCGAGGTGTGCCGGGCTGTGCTCGTGACCAAGCTGTGCGGGGCGGAGCTTGCCGGCAGTGAGTGGACAGCCTATGCAAGCATTGCTGCCATCCAGGACTTGGTCATGGAGAGCATTGCACATGCGAGCGCGGCGCAGCTTGAGGAGACTCTTGTGGGCGCCATCGAGGCGGCGGGGCAAGCGCTTCTATCCTACGGCAATTGGGGCGCCGCGCATCGCGTTCACCTCAGCCATCCATTTGGGCTCCTACCGATTGTCGGGCGGTTTTTTCGCTACGCAGATCTGCCGGTGGGCGGCAGCTCTGAGTCACTTATGAAGACTGCGCATGGCCCGGTACGCGGACGGCATAACGTCTTATTCGGCTCCAACGCCCGGCACGTCTTTGATCTGTCAGATGCGGACGAGAACTATTTTGTTTTGTTTGGCGGACAGGATGGCTGGATCGGCAGCACGACATTTCTCGATCAGCTCGCCCTCTGGCGATCTGGGGGGTATGTGAAGGTCCCGCTGACGCTCGAAGCGGTACGATGGAACGCCGCCGTGCGCGTGGAACTCACGCCATAGCTTGCCATATCATGAGTAGACCGGCGGTTCTTGACCATGCCGATCGATACGACGCCCCTCCTCAGAGCCTACGCTAGATGGCGCAAGTTGGCGCTGTCGCAACAGGATCCAGTGACAACGCAGAAACGTGTGCTGGATGACCTGCTGAAACGGGGCAAGAGGTGCCGGTTCGGCCAAGACCACGGCTTCGAAGAGATAACGAGCCTTTCCGATTTCCAGGAGCGTGTACCGCTGCGAGCCTATGAGGACTACTGGAACGATTACTGGTCAGGGCCGTTTCCGCGAATAACAAATATGACATGGCCTAAAACGGTTCCGTTCTTTGCGGAAACGTCAGGCACTACGACCGGCCAGTCGAAACACATACCGGTCACAAGGGAGATGCTCTTTGCCAATTCGTGGGCGGTTGGCGACCTCTTGGTACATCACGTCGTGAAGCGTCCAGACAGCCGCATCTTCGGTGGCCCTACCTTCATGCTTGGCGGCAGCACCGGGCTTCGTGAGCTGGCTCCGGGAATCGTCAGCGGTGATCTGTCAGGTATCGAAGCCCACACAATTCCGTGGTGGGTTCGGCCGTGGCATTTTCCTCCGGCGGAACTCGACAAGATCGCTGATTGGGAGGCGAAAATCGAGGCCTTGGCCAACGCAGTGATCGGTCAAGACATCCGAGTCATAAGCGGTGTGCCGAGCTGGCTGCTCGTCCTGTTCGACCGACTGGAGGAAGTGCGCCCCAACCTCGGCCACCGTCTCGTCGACTTCTTCCCGAACCTGGAACTCCTAGTCCACGGTGGCGTCAACTTCGGACCCTATCGCCGCAACTTCCTGAACCGTCTTCAGGGTAGCCATGCAGAAACGCGGGAAGCGTACGCTGCGAGCGAGGGATTTATCGCCGTGGCTGACCGTGGCGATGGCGACGGGCTCAGACTCATTCTCGACAACGACCTGTTCTTCGAGTTCGTTCCCTTAGATGAGCTCGATCGGTCAAATCCGACACGCCACTGGGTGGGAAACGCTGAACTCGGTGTGAATTACGCAATCGTGCTCACCACATGCGCCGGACTCTGGGCCTACATCGTTGGCGATACGGTAGAGTTCGTCACCTTGTCGCCCCCCCGCATCCGCGTCACAGGACGCACCGGGCTAATGCTCTCGGCTTTTGGCGAGCATCTGATCGGGGCCGAGATTGAAGCAGCGATCAGCGGCGCTGCCGAGGGCATCGGTCTTGATGTTGTCGACTACACCGTGGGAGCCACGATTGCGGAGCAAAAGAGCGAGCAGGGTCAGCACCTCTACATCGTGGAGTTCGCTGATTGCGTGCCAAATGCCGGACTGCAAGACCGCTTCTTGGCTGCACTTGATCGTCGGCTCTGCGAGGCCAACGCCGACTATAGGTCTCATCGAGTAGACCGCCACGGGCTGCGCGCGCCACGCTTGATTGCGGTTACGCCCGGCACGTTCTATCGCTGGATGCGCCATCGCGGCAAACTAGGAGGGCAGAACAAGGTGCCTCGCGTCATTAACGATCCAGACCTGTTCTTGGACCTGCGGCGGTTTGTGACGAAGCCCTCGTGAAACACAGCATCCCGGGCCTTGGCATCGGAGCCTGGGTCGGCACACACTCTGATCAGCTCCAGATCGTTTATGAGGCGAGGTGCCCTGTGTGGACCACGAAGCACACAAGTGCGCATCAACTAGGCCCGGAATGGGTCTTGGCCGGGCCACTTTGCCCCTCGTCGCCTGTTCAATGTTTTCGTTTGTCTGAGCGCCGATGCGCAACGCGCTGCTCATCTGCACCGGACTGCGCCCGTAGATCCTCGCCGCGCGTCCTCTGGAACAATGTCAGGTCCCACTCGGCGCGATCCTCATCAAGGCGCAGGACATATAGATTGCCGTCGTCGCCCTTGAATTTGAAGTAGCGATAGTTTGGTCCGTGCCACTGATCAAGATTCTCGACAACATCGATGTCGCGACCATCGACGTGGACCCGGCGGGGCATTTCGACTCCACCGTAGCCAGAATACATCTCAACCCGAATGTGCACGCTCTGGCTCCTTCGGCTATCAGAAAGCAACGCCGCCCCAGCGACGCACGGTAAAGAGAACCGCAAGCTATTGATCAGCGTCGCCCAGTCCAGGCTCAGGTGATTTCCAGATGGGTCAGCCTTGAACTGGCGTCGGTGGCAAATAACGCACAAGTTCCGTGAATTTGTCCCATTCGGTGGCCGCCCAGACTTCTGTCGTGGCGTGGCCGAATGTACGGATGATCGTGGCGACCTTCATCGCGCTTTCTATATCGGGCGCTGTGAAAATGTCCACGTAATCGGCCGGTCCGAGGACAACGTAGCTCGTCTTCCACTCGACGCCCTTGCAATCGGAACGGATGCGCTCCATCACCTCATGGCTGAGGTTTTCCAGGGAACTTGGCGATTGAAGTGCCTGGTGGCTCAAGCGGGTGAGCATGATGAACGTGGCCATGGTTGATGCCTTTCATGGGAACCATCAGATGCGGCTAGTTCATGCCGGATACGCAACGCCGCATTGATATTTCTCAAGAGCGATTGTTTACCTCCGGAGGCCGGAGGCCTCAGTAACCTTAGGTGCCCCCATCGAGTGCATGAGGCGTAATTCGCACGAGCGTGCCCTTCCCCTGTTGCCTTTCAATCGCGACACGCGCCGCGCCAAATTGCTCGATCACCCACGCATTGGTCTTAAGGTGGTTCGTCTCGGCTTCGCAGGTGAAGGCCGAGGGCGCACTCGCAAGCGCCAGTGGCAAAAGCACCTGATCGGCAAGGTGCGGATCCAGCGCCGCTCCGCTCTCCTCGTGGGAAAGCAATGCGCCTACGGCTTCTTCCGCAACGGCTTCGGAAGACTTACCGCGCGCACCAAGACTATTGAAGCCGACTCGGATGTGCTCATACTCAGCAGCGAGGAAGAGTGCAGCGCCTGGGCACGCCGCGCTCACGCGCAACGACTCAATTTCGATGCGCGGAGCAGCTCTCTCTAGCAAAGCGCGCGCTCTGTCGGCCATGCGTTGCGGGATGTGCGCGGGAAGATTACCGGCAACGGCCCGACCCGTTATGGACATTAGGGGGCCACGTTCGATCAAGTTGATCGGTTGCAGCATCCCGGTTGAGCTCGGCCCCGATCCCTCGACGCGGACGACGATCTCGCCGCGGCCAACGGGAAAAAATCCGAAAGCCTTGAGTTCTGCCTGCATCCTGATGCCGATGCGATTCAGGATCGGTATCCAAACCTCACGAATGTAGTCGAACGATGGGCTAGAGGCGATATGCGTGCCGCCCAAGATTTGAAAGTGGCTAGTGCCCGGCGCGAAGATGGCGGGCATCGTCACCGTCTGCAGGACGAGTGTCGCCGCCCCGGCGCTGCCGCCTTCGCGGGCTTCAGCCACGTCGAAACGGTAATTCCCTGCAAGGGAAACCGAGGTTGGATGGAAGTGTATCGTCGAGGAGCCGAGCGTCCCACCGCACACCTCGGCGGCGCACGTCGAGGCGGCGGAGCGTATCGCCGTCAAGTGCTGGGCAGCAAGGCCGGGCCTGGGGCGGGCGGCCCGGATGTTCTCGATCCGCAGCGCTCGCCCAGTAACTGCCGACAGGGAAATGGCGGTTCGCAGGATTTGGCCACCCCCCTCGCCATGCGAACCGTCAATCAGCAGCTCCCCACTTACAGCGCCGCACATGAGCCCTCCGCTTGCTCAGCCGTTCAGGAAGGCGGCCTCGGCCTCGTCGCGCACTAGGCACTCGCCGCGACCTTGGTAGCGAGGGGAATAATGCAGCGTCACGAGCAACCAATTCTTAGCTTGGCTGGCAGCTTGGGCAAAACCAAGCCGTGCGGCCTCCTATCTTCGTCGCTTGAACAGGCGCGCCGCAGCGGGGACACTTGCAGCCTTTGCCGCGGTGAGGCAGTAGCCAGTCCTGAGGGACACCACCTTCGATTTGTTCTGCCAAGATGCCTCGCTTGATGGCCTCTTGCAGCACATGCCGCATGGCCTTGAACAAGCGTTCAGTATCGGCCGGGTCCAGGTCACCGATGAGCCCCTTAGGATTGAGGCCCGCCTGAAACAGGATTTCATCCGAATAGATGTTGCCAATCCCGGCGAGCTTGGATTGGTCCATCAAAGCTGACTTGATCACACTGCGTCTTGAACCGAGCCCAGCCTGAAAGGATTGGAGATCAAGCTTCGGGTTGAGCGCATCAGGCCCCAGGTCATGCGATCGGATATATGCTTCCGCGGTCTTGGCCAGACCAACATGTCCGAGGCGGCGTCGCGAGGTGAACGCGATGCCGGTCCCATCATCGAAGACGAAATGTAGCGCGGTGTATCGTGGCGGTTGGCGGTCTTTTGCTAGAGGGGCAATTTCACCCGTCATGCCGAAATGGAGGGCGAGCACACAACCGCCGTCGAGCTCAACAAACAGATGCTTTCCGTGACGTTTGGTAGCGACCACGTGCTGGCCAACCACGGCCCGGGTGAGTTTCTTCGGCGTGATACGATCGAGCAGACGGTTAACGAGGACACGAACCTGATAGATGGTCCGTCCGCGCGCCTTGCGCTCGAAACGCTGTCTGAAGATCTCGACGTCGGGCAACTCGGGCATTGTGCGTGGCGCACGTCAAACACAATGGCCAAATCATCAGTGCTAAGAACACGTTTGGCCAGCGTTGGTGTCCCATCTCATTCGGCACCGTTCAGGATGTTGTGCCACGCCAAGCGTGCGTTAGCCAGTCGCCATCTTGATGTCCCGCTTCGACAATGAAAAGCTTTTGATTGCCAGGGCTTTGGGCCAAACCGTCCTCATGACGTTTTGCCTGGAATACATGGCTTGAGAAGGAGCTCGACGTGAAGTCAGTGCTTCTAGCGATCGTCGGGCCCTGTTTTTTGTCAAATCCTGAGTTTTTGGACACTTCTACGCGCGCGTGAGACACGGGTCGATCGTTGATACCGAGCCGCCATCCGTCTTATGGTTCTTACCTGCACATTTCAGCCCCGATACACCCAACAAGGGACGGCAAGGCAGGGAGTAAGGTATGGCACAGGCGGATCAATGGCCCGGCGTACACCCGTTGACGGTCGATGACCTCGTCGATGTCATGGCTGCTGGCATACGGGATTTGCGGGCGGCCCCACAATACGGGCTCGCCTTTGGTGGCCTTTATGCGGCAGCGGGCTGGCTCCTCATCGCACTGCTCTGGTATCTCGATCTGCCCTATCTCGCCTACCCGCTGGCATTGGGCTTTGCGCTGATTGCGCCATTCGCTGCGGTTGGCTTCTATTCCGTTAGCGATCACTTGGACAAGGGCAAGCCGCTTTCATGGTCTAGTGTGTTTAGCGATATCAGGGATGCCGCGCGCGGCGATCTTGTTTATATGGCATTGGCTGCCGGATTTGCGCTTATCCTGTGGATGTATATCGCTGCTATCCTGTTCGTCGGCTTCCTGGGTTTCGAAGGGTTCGATCCCGACCTTCTCAAGACACTCTTCACCAC
>JAUVPN010000096.1 GCA_030598645.1 Hyphomicrobium sp.
GCGCTCCTTACCGACGGCCGGTTCTCGGGTGCGACACGCGGATTTTGTGTTGGGCATGTCGGTCCCGAAGCTGCCGTCGGCGGCCCCATCGGTCTTCTCAAGGATGGAGACATCATCAGTATGAACGCAGAGAAGGGCACGCTCGACGTGGAAGTTAACGCGGCAGAGCTTGAGGCACGTAGGATAGCTTGGAAGGCCCTACCAAATGCCTATCAAAGCGGTGCCTTAAGGAAATACGCTGAGCAAGTGGGATCCGCGCGCAAGGGCGCCGTCACCCACGCTGGCGCAAAAGCGGAAGTGGTCTGTTATGCAGATATTTGAGAAGCCGATTTCGAGTCTAGTGGCAGCAGGGTTGCTACTCTGCACCGCAGCGGCCTATGCTCTCGCAGGCACAACGTATCGTTCGCCTCAGGACGCGCTCGATCAAGGCATTGGCGCCTTCAATAGCGGATACTACGAAATTGCCATACCCGCTCTTGAATACGCCTCCGATGCGCATTTATTCCTCGCACCTTACTATTTGGCGCGCATCTATTCCGACAACAACAGCTCTCAAACTGATCACGCCAAAGCCTACGAACTGTATCTAAAGATGGCGGACGAGCACACCGACGTCGATCCCGATGACGAGCGGCGTGCGCCTTACGTTGCCAAGGCGATGACGCGAATTGCCAGCTACCTTCTCACTGGGCTGCCTGCGGTTGGCCTTAAGGCGGACTCCAGCATTGCGGTAGAATACTTGCGCGAAGCCGCGCAGTTCTTCCGCGATGAGGACGCCCAATTCGAACTCGCAAAGCTTTATTTGCGCGGCGATGGCATCGAAAGTGACGTCCCGTATGCAAAGCACTGGTTGTCGGTTCTGAGCCAAAAAGGTCACGCGGGAGCGCAAGCATTCCTTGCCGATCTATTGTGGCGCGGCAAATTCATGGAGCGCGATCCGGTGCGCGCACTGGCGCTGATCTCGGTTTCCGTCGCCAATGCTCCGCCTTACGAGCGTGTTTGGATCGAGGACATCTACCAAAACATCTATTGCGGAGCGGGGGATGGTATTCGCAAGCAGGCCACCGGCATTGTCGCTGATTGGCGCACCCGTTACGGGCGCAAGCCAGATATGCGTGACCGCTCAGGGCTCGGTCTTTTGAGCGTGCATGTGGAACGCACATGCGGAGATGGAGAGCCCGTCCCTTTTGATATGGGAGTGGCCGCAATCAAACCGCCGCCAGTTCCAGTGCGGGTGCCGGGGTCGCGTACATTTATGAAGGGCTCCTCAGGCGTGGGTCTGCGTGAAATTGGGACTGACTTTGCACCTCAGCAGGCGCGCTAGCATACCAAGACAGCAACAGCTAATCGTTCTGCCGTGGCGCGACGGCACTCATTCAGCTGCAGCAAGTGGCCGCGCGACCGTCTCTAACGGCTTGCGCTCAGCAGCCACCGCCCAGCGCAGCGCGATCGCACCAGCCATGATCATGAGGATTGCGCCGATCAAGTAGCCGGCAAATACATGTCCACGTGAACCTGTTTCGATCAGCGCGCCGAATAAGGTCGGACCTACAACGCCGCCGACACCTGTTCCCACCGCGTAGAAGAAGGCAATTGCCAGCGCCCGTATCTCCAGCGGAAACGTTTCACTGACGGTAAGGTATGCTGCGCTTGCCGCGGCTGAGGCAAAGAAGAAGATAATCATCCACGCGATGGTTAGACCCTCTGCTGAGAAGATGTCCTGTGCAAAGAGATATCCCGCGCCCGCGAGCAATATGCCGGATAGAGTATAGGTAAAACACAGCATCGTGCGACGGCCGATGGTATCAAACAACCTACCGAGCAAAACCGGACCAAGAAAATTTCCCAACGCAAATGGCAAGATGTACCATCCCACTTCATCGGCGGGGATGTCATAGAAGTCGGTCAAAACCAGCGCATAGGTGAAAAAGATGGCGTTATAGAAAAAGGCTTGCGCAACCATCAGGCTCAAGCCCACCAGCGTGCGCTGTCGTTGCGCTCCAAAGAGTGTCGCCGCGACTTCCCTTAGCGGCGTGTGTTTGCGTGAGTGTAGGCGTATCTTGGGAAACGGCCCCTCCGAGAGTTTATGGCCTTGCTTAACAAGCTTGGCCTCGATGCCGGCCACGATTGCTTCGGCCTCTTTCGCGCGCCCATGGACGACCAGCCAGCGTGGACTTTCGGGGATCCACATTCGCATGAAGAAGATGACGATGCTGAGCAGTGAGCCGATGAGGAAGGCCGCGCGCCAGCCGAGATCTTGGCCAAGGACAGCAGGATCAAGCAGAATGATTGTGGCCCCGGCCCCCATCGCTGCGCCAATCCAGAAGCTGCCGTTGATGATGAGGTCGGTCCAGCCGCGCACTCGAGCCGGCACCAGTTCCTGAATAGTCGAGTTGATGGCAGTGTATTCGCCGCCGATCCCGGCACCGGTAAGAAAACGGAAGAGGGCGAAGCTCCATAGGTTCCAGGAAAACGCCGTCGCCGCTGTGGCGAAGAGATAGACAGTAAGCGTGATGAAAAACAGTTTTTTGCGCCCCCAGCGGTCCGTAAGCCAGCCAAAGAACACCGCGCCAAGGACCGCCCCCGCGAGATAAGCACTGCTTGCAAGACCGATCTCGGTGTTGCTGAACTGAAGCACAGGGCTTTCCTTCAAAGCCCCGGCGACGGAGCCAGCCAGGGTCACCTCAAGCCCATCAAGGATCCAAGTGACGCCGAGCGCTATAACGACGAGCGTGTGGAACGGCCCCCAGGGAAGGCGGTCGAGGCGTGAAGGCAGATCGGTCTCTACGATCCCGCCGGGCGTGTCGTTGGTCAACTCACCCATCCAGAGCCGAACTCCCATTGGAGTTCCTGCGTGCTTCCAGGCAAGCGCGCAGGCAGTCTGCTGTTTTTGCATCAAACGCAACGAGTTTTATTTGGAGGCTGAGGACACCGGATTCCTCTGAGCATACGTCGATCGCCTCGCGGCACGCTGCTTCCAGTGGGTAGCCATAGATTCCTGTGCTGATGGCGGGAAGCGCAATCGAGGCGCACCCGTGGTATGCGCCGAGCCGCAGCGCAGAGGCATAGGCCGAACGCAACAAACGGCGTGCTTCGGCGGGGGAGTGGCTGGCATACACGGGGCCGACCGAATGGATGATGTGCTTGGTCGTCGCGATATCGAAGGCGGGCGTGATTACTGCTGAGCCGGTGAGACATTGGCCAAGATCCTTGCAGACCTGAGTCAACTTCTCCATTCCGGCCGCGCGAAAAATGGCGCCGCACACGCCACCACCGGCACGCAATTCACTGTTGGCGGCGTTGACGATGGCGTCCGCCACAACGGTCGTGATGTCGGCCTCGACAACATCGACGCTGCCGGTTCCAGTCTGCAGCATGGCGTGCTTTTTCTCTTAGAATGTTGTCGTCTGATTGCAGTGTCCGTTAGCGCGCGCATGAAATTGCTATCACCACTGTCCATGTCGGCGAGTGAGCGGCAATGGAGGACGGCCTCTTCGTCTCGTTCCAGAGCTTTGTGTTTGTACCAGATAAAGTCGAGCGGTGGCGCGGCAGGTGTGCTCCGCTCGTGCGGGGTAGATGGTCCAAGCTCAAGACATCTTAAACAAGCCAGAGTCCGTCGCTAGACGGCCTGTTACTGGTGATGAACAGGAGGAGTTGAGCAGGGATTAGCGCTTGCGTAGTCTGAGCGACGCCGACGCGCCGTTGCCGGCCAAGCTCACACTCTGGCTGCGGCCGCGCACTACGACACGGATCGTACCCGAAATGTTATAATCAGAGTTGTAGAAAGTCCCCCGGTAGCGACCAGAGGAAAGTCTGTAGACCGTCGCCGTCTGCGAGGCCCTGCCCCCGCTCGTGGCGCAGGTCGCCCGCAGCCTATAGCTGTTCGAGGAGGCTTTGCTGTAGCGCGCCCTGCATCGCGCCTTCTCTCTCGCACCGGAAGCCAGCGAAAGCCAGCCGCCCCCGCTCCATGAGCCAGTAAGGCCCGGATCGGCTTCACCAGTGCTTACAAGGCTTGCAACGCCAATTGTAACAAGGGTTACGATGGCAAATTTACGTGCCATCTTCCGCCAAGAAGCCGCGCCAGTGCGGGCCATCAAAGAAAATCGTCGGTGCGCAACTTCTCTAGACATAACAGGACCTTTTGCAGTAGCCGAGGCTCTCAAAAAAAACACTACACTGATATTTCGGGTCTGCACACTCCATCCGCGTACAATTTGAACGGCCTCCGTTGCGAAACTAAACCGTCAAGCTTAATGACGGAGCGCCGGTTGGTCAGACAACTGCGGGGACAGAGAAATAATCCGCGCGGCCGTGTCGGTACAGCTGCGACCGTTAAAAACGCATTACCACGCTTTGGTGACAAGAACGTCAACGGGCGGATCGCTCAGCAGGTTGCCCGCCACGGTGCCGATAAGAGCTTGTCGCAAGCCAGATCGCCCGTGAGAGCCAATGGCAAGAAAGTCCGGCTTTAGGCGTGCGACTTGATCACGAATGACGCCGAGGATATCGCCATCTTTGACATGGAACGTAACTCGCAATCCCGCTGTGCCGAGCTTTTCTGCATGCGCGCGGATGTCTTTTTCGAGAGCAACCTTAAAATTTTGTTCTTGCGCTCGGCGGATTTGAGTTTGGGACTCAGAGTCTAACAGCCCCTTGAAGGGAACGTGGACGGTGTGGAGTAAGTGAAAGTCGGCGTCTGGTGCAATGGCGGCGGCGCACTCGAGCGCGCGCCGAGACGCAGGCGAATTGTCGGTCGCGACCAGAACTCGCTCATAGCCATGCGCGACTGGGTCCTTGACGAGCAATACAGGCAAATTGCCGAGGCGAATAACGCGTTCCGCTGTCGTCCCGCGAAAGAGCTCATGTGCTGAATGGCGGGTGATGCCAAGCACGATCAGCTCTGCGCCGGTTTCTTGGGCGTGGCGAAGGATCTCGTCGAGGTCGTGCCCGCGGATGATTCCGATTTCAGGATTCACATCGGCAGTTGATGTTAGCGATCTAAGGAGCTGGTCGATGGTTGTCCGGGCACTCGCTTGGTAGTCCTCAGCGATGTTTGCGGGCACTGTTTTACTGACAATATGGATCACATTAAGCGTAGCGCCTAGCTTGTGGGCTAGCGCCACGGCACGTTGTAATGCGCGGTCGGACCGGGCGGAAAGATCGGTAGCTACGAGCAGCTTTTTCATGGGTTTGCCTTACACTACTTGATGTCTGTTTCACAAACCGTTTCCAACTAATGGGTTGGGCTGCGCATTAATTGTCTTGACGCGTATCAAGGCCGCAAGAATGGACGACGATACCGTGGCCGCGCAAGCAGGTTTGGATCGAGTAGAGTGGGATCGATGGAGCCGAAGGCCCAGCTGCAGCGAAAACTGACAATTTGGCTAGTCATCTTTTATGGCTTGGGTACAACAATTGGTGCCGGCATCTATGCATTGCTCGGTCAGATTGCGGGCGTGGCCGGCTATCATGCCCCGTGGTCCTTCCTGGTGGCAGCTGGATTGGTCGCATTTACCGTTTCCTCTTACGCGGAGATGTCGTGCCGTTATCCTCGTGCAGCCGGGTCAGCGCTCTATGTGCGCGAAGGGCTCGGCTCGGTTCCACTATCGACAATCGTTGGGCTCTTCGTTGCGCTTGCCGGTTTGACGTCTGCGTCGGCATTGGTCAATGCGTTCGTTGGCTATCTGCAACAAATGATCACTGTTGATGCAACGAGCGCGATCGTTCTGACGGTTCTGGTGATCGGTGGCATCGCGGCGATTGGGATCACCGAATCCGTTGCCGTTGCAAGCGTGATTACCGTGATCGAGATTTTTGGCCTCATGCTCGTGGTGGGCGTCAATTACAAAAGTTTCGGCGCGCTCCCTGCGCATGTTGACGCGTTCGCGCTACCAGTGAATTTGCATGGCTGGGGCCTCATTTTTTCCGGTGCGATGCTGGCTTTCTACGCGTTCCTTGGCTTTGAGGACATGGTGGTCATTGCTGAAGAAGTGCGGGACGTTAAGCGCAACCTGCCGCTTGCCATTTTTGTAACGTTGGCGATCACGACTGTACTTTATCTGCTCGTCGTGACCGTGGCGGTTCTCGCTATGCCTCCCCAGGAGCTGGCGGCAAGTGATGCCCCCTTAGCCGCGCTCTATGAGAGGGGTTCCGGCTCATCCCCGGCTCCCATTAACGCAATTGCTGGCCTGGCGATCATCAACGGTGCGCTTATTCAGCTGATCATGGCCTCACGCCTCTTATACGGATTGGCCTCCACGCAGCAGATCCCGACTGTATTTGCCTATGTCGATCCGCGCACTCACACGCCGCTGATCACGACGGCTATGGTAACCGCAGTCACGCTACTTTTTAGTTTGCCGGGGACCTTAAAGGGGCTGGCCGAGGCCACATCGGCCATCATGCTAATAGTATTTGCGTTAGTGAACCTCTCAGCCTGGCGCGTGAAACGCCGCAGGCCGGCTGAGGAGGGGCTTCCATTCATTCCCACGTGGGTTCCGCTGGGGGGGTTTATCGTTTCAATAGTATTCGCGGTCAGCCAGCTGTGGCCGTGAAACGACTCTAAAGATCGAGCTCGACCCAAACGGGCACATGGTCTGAGGGCTTCTCCCAGCCCCGCGTAAAACGATCAATGCCAGCCGAGACGAGGCGGTCGGCGGCCTGCGGTGAGAGCAGCAGGTGATCGATGCGAATACCATTGTTCTTCTGGAAGGCGCCTGCCTGATAGTCCCAAAACGTGTAGATGCCGGGAGCCGGGTGGCACTGCCGTGCTGCATCTGTAAAACCGTTGTTCATGAGAGCGCGAAACATTGCGCGGCTTTCCGGTTGGTACAGGGCGTCCCCGGTCCAGGCTTCGGGTCGCTTAGCGTCGGCAGGCTCAGGGATAACGTTGTAATCTCCAGCTAGCACGAGCGGCATCTCCTCCGCTAGCAACGAGCGGGCATGTTGGGCAAGCCGTTTCATCCAAGCAAGTTTGTAGGAAAACTTTTCTGTGCCGATGGGATTGCCGTTCGGCAAGTAGATTGACGCGACCTTCAGCGAGCCAGCGGGTACCGACACAGTAGCCTCTATAAAACGAGCCTGGTCGTCCTTGTCATCGCCGGGGAGGCGCGGCGTCACCTCATCTAAGGGCTGTTTTGATAAAATTGCGACGCCGTTGAAACCTTTCTGACCATGCGTTGCGACATTGTAACCGAGATCCTCAAACGCGCCGGCCGGAAAATTCTCGTCAACACTCTTAATCTCTTGCAGGCAGATGACGTCCGGCCTCTCCTGGTGCAGGTAGTTGAGTGCCGATTCCAGCCGCGCTTTGACGCCATTGATGTTCCATGTAGCGATTTTCATGCGCATCCAACTCGGCCGGGCCGCCATGTCTGGCAAGAGGTATTCGAGAATGGCAACGCTGGCCAGCTTTCAGTCAACTGCGAGAACTAGATGGAGAAGCTGGTGCCGCAGCCGCACGACTGCGTCGCTTTTGGGTTGTTAATGCGGAAGGACGCGCCAATCAGGTCATCGACGTAATCGATCTCGGAGCCGGCCAGAAAGCCCAAGGACACCTGATCGATGACGACTTTTGCGCCAAAGCGCTCAAGCAAGATGTCATCGGACTCCGCTTTCGGAACGAGTTCGAATTTATACTGGAATCCCGAGCAGCCGCCGCCCTCCACGCTCACGCGAAGCATGCGCGCTTCGTCCTCGCTCGCAACGATCTCGGTAATGCGCTGTGACGCGCGCTCGGTAAGGGTAACGGTTTCGCTCATGATCTTGCTTCGTCCAGCTTTCGGGCGTTTCCTGGGTTGCGGGGCGCCTGGCTCTCACCTTAGGAAGATAAGGTGGCGAAAACCTATGTCAAAGCCCATCGAGGGCTGAGGAAAAGTGGCGGTGGGTCCGTTGATCTAAGTGGCGAGCAAAAAAACGAGCATAGATAGCGTTGATTACGGTGAAAGCCTTGCAGCGGGTGCACGTTCGCCCGCGCCGTACGCGGCAAGCGGAATCCCAGGTCGCGGACGCCAGCACCCTGAACCAGAGTGCTCTACCCGCAGTCCATTTCAGCGTGACCGAGACCGCGTTCTGCATTCGACTGCCTTTCGCCGCCTAACCCATAAAACACAGGTGTTCGTTTTTCATGAGGGCGACCATTACCGCTCGCGACTTACACATAGCTTAGAGGTGGCGCAGATCGCGCGCACCGTGGCCCGCCAACTGCGTCTTGATGAAGACCTTGCTGAGGTGATTGCGCTTGCCCACGATCTTGGCCATCCCCCGTTCGGGCACGCGGGTGAGCGGGCGCTGAATTCGGTGATGAAAGCCTACGGAGGGTTCGACCATAACGCTCAAAGCCTGCGCTTGGTGACGGCACTGGAGCGCAAATACGCTGGGTTTGATGGTGTCAATCTCACTTGGGAGACGCTGGAAGGCATTGCTAAGCACAACGGCCCCGTTGCCGAGGGCGAAGCCGTTGAGAAAGCCACGCGCCGCTTAGAGCAATGGCAATGCCTGGATCTCCGTTTGTGGGCCTCGGCAGAGGCCCAAGTCGCAGCGCTGGCTGACGACGTCGCCTACGTGACGCATGACATCGACGATGGTCTGCGCGCGCAACTTATCGCACTGGGCAATCTTAAAGACCTCCCACTCGCGGGGCCGGCGGTTGCGTACATGGTGAGCTTGGTTGGCGACAAAGGCAATGCGCGGAATATTTATGAGGTCACGCGGCGCATGATCACGGTGATGGTGCGCGATCTCGTTAATGAGTCGCGCGCCCGTCTCA
>JAUVPN010000079.1 GCA_030598645.1 Hyphomicrobium sp.
CATCGACACCGCGGACGGGCCGCGGGTCAGACATACCGGGGCGCGTGGCAATACCGTGACTGAGGTAGTGAACCGCGTCGAAGCGCGTCAGCTCCTGCTCTTGCAAAAAGTAAGCAGCGTGGCTTTCGCGCTCGGCAAAAATTGCGACGAGAACGTTAGCGCCGGTCACCTCTTCGCGTCCTGAGGACTGCACATGCACGACCGCGCGATGGATAACGCGTTGGAAGCCGGTTGTAGGTTGAGCTTCGGCTGCATCCTTTGAAACCAACGAGCCGAGATCGTTATCAAGATATCCCGTGACGCGCGTGCGTAATGCGTCGACATCAACGGTGCACGCTCGCATGACGGCGGCAGCATCCCGGTCGTCGATCAACGCTAACAGCAGATGCTCCAGCGTGGCGTATTCATGGCTCCGCTCATTCGCTGCTTCGAGAGCGCGATGCAGCGCGGTTTCTAGGCTTTTTGAGAAGGACGGCAAGTGTAACCTACTCTTTCTCCATGGTGCACTGTAAAGGATGACCGTTCTGTCGTGAAAAATCCATGACCTGCGTCACCTTTGTCTCCGCTACCTCATAAGGGAATACTCCGCAGATGCCGACGCCCCTTTGATGTACATGCAGCATAATGCGAGTTGCCTCCTCCCTCCCCTTGAAGAAGTACTTCTCCAAAACGTGAATAACAAACTCCATCGGTGTGTAGTCATCGTTCAACAACAGTACCTTGTATAGGCTCGGCTTTTTTGTCTTAGGCCGCGTTTTCGTGGCTAGACCCGTGCGATTGTCATCACCGCCGCCATCCCGGCCCGGACCTTTTTTTCCGGCCATCGCCCAAATGGGCAGGCTTACCACTTTGGTCGTCGTTATCATCAATAGCAAAATTCCGTCGACGCATTCTGAGCCGAGCCCGCGGCCACCCACGCCCACATCGTAGGTTTATTGATACGAAAGGGCGTGCAAACTCGCAATTGATCCTGCCTCAAGATCGATTGCCGGCCTTGGCACCCATTTTGTACCGGAAAGACGAAGCCGGGAAGTCGATATGATGGAGCCGCAACGCGACACAAAAAAGGCCCAGCGCAAGCCGGGCCTCGCCTTCATATCACGTGTGGCTGCCTGGCGGCTCCGGCTTAGCCTCCGTTGTGAAGGATTTTCTCTACGGGCTTGTAGGCTTCCTTAGCCATACTCGCGTACATGCCGCCGATCTTCGTCACCTGCTGCATGTAGTCGTCATAGGCGCGCTTGGCATAGCTTGTCTGGATTTCCACGGCCTGCTCGACCGACTTCGATGCCATCAGCTTCTCGAGGGTTGCGCTACCCTCTTCGAACGATCGCTTGGTGTAATCGCCCATCTCCGCAGCGATCGCCTGCCAATTCTTGTTCCACTCGCCGAACATGCGCATAGCGCTGTCCACGTTGGTTTGCCCGAGCTTCTGCATGTCCTCGAAATTTTTGATCATGGTGTCATCCGTGTCCTTGACAAGCTCACCGACCTTAGAACGCCTAAGCAAGCCCCCGAGCCCTCATTCGAGCCTCTCCACAGTTCTTTTTTATAGGCAACGCACAATTTTTCAAGCAAATTTCTGCGCCGCAGCATGGGTGTATGCGATTGCGCGTTAACCTCGTCTAAGCTCGCCGAATGCTATTGTATCCACTCATCGCTTGTTTCTGACATATCGAGCCCCGCGCCCAAAAGCGGCCCAATAACGGTGGTCCTCTTGTTCGCTTGCTTCGCTTGGAGGATCCCGCCACAGGGCAAGGGAACTGCCCAACAACCTGTTCGGAAAGCTTTTTTTGTTAGAGCTTAGATCCCACCAGAACCGTTTTGAACGACCTTTGAGAGGCGCGACGCGCGTGAGGACAGCCTTCCATTGACACGCTATACGGCTCTTCGAGCAGGGATCACAACCCTCATTTTGGCCCTCGCAGTGAGCACGCCGACATCGGCGCATGCCGCTCCACGCCAAGCTTCCATGGCAATCGATGCCAATACCGGTGCCGTGCTGCACAATAAATCGGGTGACACGGCCTGCTACCCCGCCTCGTTAACGAAGATGATGACGCTCTACATGACCTTTGAGCTGATCGAACTCGGGCGGCTGAGTTACACGACCAAAATCAAAATGACACCGACCGCGGCCGCCGCCCCACCCTCCAAACTCAACCTGAAGCCCGGTGAGGAGCTAACCGTACTTAACGCTATCAAGGCGCTTGTCACCAAGTCGGCCAACGACGTTGCTGCCGCCTTGGCTGAACACATTGGAGGAAGTGAAGGGAACTTCGCGCGCTTGATGACGCGGAGAGCACGTCAACTTGGGATGAACTCCACGATTTTCAAGAACGCTTCCGGGCTGCCGAACGGGAAGCAAAAGACAACAGCTCGCGACATGCTGAAGCTGGCCTTGCACCTGCAGGACCACTTCCCACAACACTACAAGCTATTTTCAACTCGGCACTTCACCTATCGTGGCCGACGGTACCGCAACCATAATGCGTTGCTTAGACGCTATAGAGGAACAGACGGTATTAAGACGGGCTATACACGCGCGTCCGGTTTCAATCTCGTTTCTTCTGTGCGCCGCGACGGTAAACACGTTGTTGCTGTCGTATTTGGAGGCAAGTCGGCGCGTGTACGAAATGCCAAAATGCGTTCGATACTGAACAAGGCACTTGCTAAGGCGTCCCGGAGAAAAACACGCAAGCCAGTTCTGGTTTCCGGCACCACATCGCCCATGCCCCCGCGCCCCCGTCTTGCCGCTCGCAAAGCACCCCTGCGCCCTGCACAGCGATTCCTCCCGCCACCAGCTGCCACGGCCTCGACGCCGCCGCCTAGCGCACCGCAACTTCGCAGGGCGACACAACCATCAATCAGGGTGGCCAAGGTCCGGCCCCTTCCGCTAGCACCCAATGCGTTACGCGATACCATCCGGCCTGAAGAAGGCGACAATGGCCATGCCGAAGTGAAGACAGTGTATCGCCCGGCAAAAACTTCTAGCCCCGATGTAAAAGCAGTAATGCGGTTTGTACCGCCAAAGGGAGCTCTCAGCGGAGGGCTGTCTCGCTCAACGTCCCATGCCCAGGTAGGCGCTTCATCCGCGAGACCGCAACCAGAACCGGCCTGGACAAATGCTGCCCGCGCATCCGGTCCATTCCAGATCCAGATCGGAGCGTATATCGCACCAGCCGATGCCGAGTACCAAATGGCGCACGCACGCGAGCGCTCAGGCGGCCTTCTCGATCCCTATCGGGCCATCGCAGTTCCCGTCCAGAATGGGCGGCGACAACTCTACCGCGCCCGCTTTCAAGGATTCGAAAGAACAGCCGCATATTCGACATGTGCTAGCTTGCGCCGTTTACAAGTCGATTGCTTCGTCCTGCGCATGCAGTAGACCTCAACCACCGAGGGTGGACAGCGCTACATTTTTTGCTTCGTTAATCTTGGCGGCAAGATAAGTGGAACCGCCACGATCAGGATGCAGCTTTAGCATTAGGTCGCGGTGGGCACTGCGGATTTCGTCTTCGCTTGAACCGGGTGCTAACCCCAGAATCTCGAAGGCTTCTTGCGGCAACATGCGCCCATCGGGGCCACGCCCCATCTTGGATTCGCCACGCGCCACGTCCTCGCGCCAGGTTGGGTGAATGCGATCAAGATAGACCTCGATGATCTGCGCCGACTGTGGATCGGTATTGCGGCAGTCTTGCCATAAGAGCGCCATGTCGGCTGGCGTCAGGCTTTCTATGTTTCGACCTGCAAATAGCCCTTTTAAAACGCTACCCCGCATCTCGCCTGTGTCGTGGTCAAGCTCCATTTCTAAATGGTCGGTCTCGACACGCGAGGTCTGTCCCGGCGATTTGTTTGCACTTCCGTTCGCCCAGGCCCCGGAGGCGCTACCCCAGAGCAACCAAGAGCCAAACATGGCGAGAGGTATGGCTATTGGGGCAAGCCCGCGCAAGGCGAATACACCCGCCACTAAGAAAGATACGATGCCGCCGCCAAGTTTTAGGCGCCGCGCCACCTTGGACGGGTTGGCGCCAGCAAAGGCACGTAAAACGAGCAATCCCATAGCCAGAGCAGCGAGTCCTAATATGATATATGCCATCGCGCCTCATCGACCTGGAGGCTTAAGTTGCGCCAAGAGCCGCCGAGCGCCCTCGCGCTTCGAGCTCAAAGCGAGCAACGCCTTGTGCCCACCAGCAGCATAGACTGCAACAGCCGTGAGAAGATCACGCAGCTGCCGCGCAGAACCAGGATCGAAACGGCAGAAGGCGCCGTTCGTAAGCCGGGCAACCTCGCGGAAAGCGCGTTCGGCGTTCGCATCTTTTCCTTCTTGGAAAAGAAACACCGGGACGCCCAGAAGCGCTAACTCCCCAGCGCGCGCACACAAATGATCGATGTCTTCCTCCATGCAATCGCCGACATAGACGAGCGCATTGATCTTGCGGGCTCCACTTTCATCAATGGCGTGCTTTAATACTTTGCCGATTTGCGTCAGTCCGCCGTGACAAGCGACACTTGCCATCAAACTCGCGAGCGCATCCGGATCAGATACCCACTTGGAGGCCCTGCATTCGCCCATGCCACGGAAATAGACGAGTTGCACATCGAGTCCACCCACCTGCTTCACCGCGTGGAACATGTCACCTTGAAGTTGCAGCGCCATGTCCCACGTAGGTGCGCGGCTCATGGTGGCATCCATCCCGAAAATCAGTCGCCCGCGGCCCACAGCGGCGACAGATCCAATCGTCTTCATCTTCGCGATAAACTCGGCTACGTCTGAGTCAGACGCGCGCTCGTCGGGGACGCCTGCCTTGCTATCCGAAACCACAGGGCGCCGACCACTACCCATTTGCGTGGATGCGTCAATTTTTGACTCAGTGCTGCTTGGTTTACGCTTCGTCATAAATGGGTCCGGGAAACGCGATCGTATCATCGTACATAGATGGCGCGAGGCCTCGCACCCCACAACACTTAAGGTGCCGACTTAGTATCGTCGACCGAGGCCGACAACAGTTCCAAATTGCCGCCTGTGGCCGTGATGTCGGTAGTGCGTATGCGCTCCACCGCGTAAGCGCTCAATGTATTGGGACCACCAGCCTTCGGTCCCGTCCCTGAAAGACCCTCGCCGCCGAATGGCTGCGCGCCCACGACTGCCCCAATCTGATTACGATTCACGTAAAGATTACCCACGCGGGCGTGCTCAGCAACATAATCGGCCACCGCCTCGATCCGGCTGTGCAATCCTAGCGTGCGGCCATAGCCTGACGCATTGATGGCCTCGATCACCTTGTCGAGAAGACCGCGCTCAAACCGAACTACATGCAAGATCGGTCCGAAGACCTCACTCTCCAGCATGTCTAATCGGTCGATTTCGTAGACGGCGGGCGTCACGTACGTACCGACGCGGCAATTCTCGGGCAGCAGAAGGTCTACCAGCTGGCGGCCACTACGCTGCATTCGAATCTTGTGCCCCTCGAGGCGATCCTGCGCAACCTCGTCGATCACTGGACCGATGTCCGTCGCGTAGTCAAACGGGTCGCCAATGTCCAGGACCTCGACCGCCCCGACCAACATGTCGGTCATATGTGGGGCCGCATCTTCCTGCAAGAACAGCACACGCGCCGCGGAGCACCGCTGCCCCGCACTGTCGAAGGCAGAGCGCACGCAGTCTCTAACGACCTGCTCCGGCAACGCGGTAGAGTCAACGATCATCGCATTGATACCGCCCGTTTCTGCGATAAACGGGACGATGGCGTTCCGTCGTTCGGCAAGCGCCTTTTGGATAGCCCAAGCCGTGTCATTGCAGCCGGTAAACGCGATTCCGCAAATTCGCACGTCTCTGACGAGGGCCTTACCAACGTTGGGACTACCGGTCAGTAGATGCAGCACTTCTGCGGGCACGCCCGCCTCATGTAGCAGTTTCGTTGCCAGATAAGCGGTGATTGGCGTCTGCTCGGCCGGTTTAGCGAGCACTGTGTTGCCGGCGGCCAGGGCCGCCGCAACTTGACCTGTGAAAATTGCTAGTGGAAAATTCCATGGCGAGATACATGCGATGATACCGCGCCCGCGAAGCTCAAGCATGTTGAGCTCACCTGTCGGGCTAGGCAACGTGACTGGCCCACTAAACAAGCGGCGGGCCTCGCTCGCATAGTAACGCAGGTAATCGACAGCCTCACGCACATCCCCTTGCGCGCCCTCAAGCGTCTTGCCGGCTTCGCGCACAAGGACAGTCATGAGCTGCACGCGATTACGCTCAAAATGATCTGCGGCAGATTCTAGAATATCCGCACGGGCCGCACCACCAAGTCGGTCCCAGGCGTGGTGAGAAGCTTTCGAACTTTCGATTGCCGTCTCCACCTGCGCAGGTGTTGCGATGCGCACGGTACCGATGCGTTCGCGGCTATCGTGGGGGCAGGTAATCAGACCTGCAGATTCACCACCTATCGTCGCCTCACCCGCGATAATTGGGCCAGCGTCGAAGTGACCATCAAGAGCGGCGTCCATCTCCAAATAAAGCCGCGCACGCACCGACGGTTCACTCAGCGGCAACCCGCTACTTGCGCGGCGTATAGGCATAAAAATCTCGCCCGGGCGCGGCATGAGCCGCCCAGCATCGGGGTCGTTTATCCTTTCACGCTCCGCCATCTCCACGGGATCGCGGATGATATCGCCGACGGGGGCCTCGTCGTCCGATAAGCGATTTACGAAAGACGTGTTGGCACCGTTCTCCAGGAGACGACGTACGAGATACGCTAGTAGATCCTCATGACCACCGACCGGCGCATAAATGCGACAGGGTCTTCCGAGTTTATTGCTACCCACCACTTCATCGTAAAGGGCTTCACCCATGCCATGCAGTCGCTGAAACTCGAATACCGTCGACCCAGCGGCCACGTGTGCTGCTGAGAGCGCGTGCGCATTATGAGTCGCGAACTGCGGATAAAAGGCCTTAGAGTCGCTAAGCAAGAGTCGAATGCCTGCGAGGAACGATACATCCGTGTGAAGCTTGCGTGTCAAGACAGGATAGTCGGCGAAACCCCGCTCCTGCGCCCATTTGATCTCGCTGTCCCAATAGGCACCTTTAACAAGCCTAACTGGAATTCGCTTGCCCTGATACTCTGCCAGCCTGCGCAACCAGCGCAAAACCGGAATACTGCGCTTGCCATAGGCCTGGACTGCGATACCGAGACCATTCCAACCATCGAGCGCCGGATTGACAAAGGTCGATGCGAAAAAATCTAGTGCGGGCTCCAGCCGGTCCTGCTCTTCTGCATCGATAGTAATGGCCAGCCCACGTGCGCGCGCTGCGCGCGCTATGGTTAAGAGCCGGGGACCAAGCTCGACCGCGAGGCGTTCCTTCTTGCCTGGCTCGAAGCGCGGATGCAACGCTGATAGCTTCACCGACAAACTAGGTCTCATGTAGAGCGCATCAACGTGCTCACTGGTGAACGGCCCTGCAGCCACTCCTACACAGTCAATCGCGCCCATGTAGCGTTCGAAATAAACTTCGGCATCCTTCTCGGTCTTCGCTGCCTCACCGAGCATATCGTAAGAGAAAAGATAGCCCTCCTTTTGGTAATCCTGCGCTCGTGCTACCGCCTCCTGGATGGAGCGCCCCAGCACGAACTGATCGCCGAGAACTTTTACCGACTGCCGCACGGCCTGGCGAATGACGGGCTCACCCGAACGGGCTACGAGCCGCTTAAGCGCATTGAGCGGGTTGGCGCCTTGAGCCTCCCGCAGCTTTACGATACGCCCGGTTAGCAGAAGTGCCCATGTGGAGGCATTAACAAACAAGCTATCGGAGTGGCCGAGGTGGCGATCCCAATCGCCGCCGGCTATCTTGTCCGCGATTAGTTCATCGGCCGTTTCGGTGTCTGGAATCCTGAGCAACGCCTCAGCGAGGCACAACAAGATTACACCTTCCTCACTCGTCAATCCATACTCGCGCATGAAGGCGTCGACGCCAGCGTGCTTGCCTTGGTTGGCCCGCGCAGAGTAGACGAGCCGGCGCGCGGTCTCAGCCGTGCGGCGGCGTTCATCCTCACTGAACAACGCACGCTCAATCAACCGGTCGAGCAACCGCTTCTCGTCAATCAAGTGATGGGCCGCAATCTCGTCGCGCGGGGGCGCACCGTCCGAGTCGCGCACCGCGCCACCTAAATCATCCCTCTTCAAAGCAACCATATTGTCCTCGCCGAAGCCCCACGCACACGATTCGACCAAAATACAGTCTAGCAAATTGGTGCCGCGTGCTCACCCACCCTATTTGTTCCTCTCTTGACGTGCACCCAAGCCTGGCAGAGCTTCGCGCTCGCTCTATTTGGCTAAAGCGCGAGGCCGAAGTGACGGAGAATCGATTGAATAAGGTTCGGACAGTTGCCGAGCTGCGCCACGTTACGGCTGGATGGCGCAAGGAAAACCTGACGGTGGCTCTCGTTCCCACCATGGGCGCGTTACACGTCGGCCACTTAGCACTTGTGAAGCGCGCGACCGAGATCGCCGATCGCACGCTGGTTTCCATCTTCGTCAATCCCAGCCAATTCGCCCCAAACGAGGATCTTTCACATTACCCGCGAGATGAGACCGGCGACTTTGCCAAGCTGACGGAGGCGGGGTGCGATCTCGCCTGGGTACCGGCCCCACTAGAAATCTACCCTGCTGGCTTTGCCACACGAATTATGCCCGCGGGGACTGCCTTCGGGCTGGAATCAAGTGCGCGCCCGCACTTTTTCGGGGCGGTTGCAACCGTGTGTTGCAAGCTCTTTGCAGCAGCGACCCCCGACTTCGCGGTATTTGGTGAAAAAGATTATCAGCAACTTTGCGTTATTCAGCAAATGGTGCGCGACCTCAACCTGGCGCTTGAGATCGTCGCAGTGCCAACGGTGCGTGAGGCAGATGGTTTGGCATTCTCCTCGCGCAATGCTTACCTTTTGCCGAAGGAACGTGCTATCGCACCCGTGCTCCATCGCGTCATTTGCGAGGTCGCAGTCCGCGCCAAGCGCGCTGTGGCCGAGCACGATGGCGATGCTAACCGCCGCAAAGCCCCACGCCCTTCCCCGCTTTTGCCTGAGCCGGGACGGTCCAGAGACCGGCCTCAGCTGTCCGAGCTCGACACAATTTGCGAGGAAGCGGTGCAAGAGCTTGAGCGCGCCGGCTTCACTAAAGTTGATTATGTCGCGGTGCGCGAGGCCGGCACCCTCGAAATCGTCCGCGCACCAACCGCGCGCCCACTGCGTGTCCTGGCCGCAGCCTTCTTAGGTGAAACGCGGCTAATTGATAATGTACCGGCAAATCAGTGAGACCGTGACACAGCCGCCACAGGCTTGCCAAAGGGTCGAACTCCGTGCGATTTAACGTCCCATAACCTCAAGAGATTCGCCTAAGCCAA
>JAUVPN010000109.1 GCA_030598645.1 Hyphomicrobium sp.
CGGGGTGCAGACGATCGGCTCACCCCGCACGTTAAAGCTGGTATTCACAAGCACGGGACAGCCGGTCTTTTGCTTGAAGTGGCGGAGCAGCGCGTGAAATCGAGGATTGGTTTCCGCATGAACGGTCTGCAGGCGTGCCGAATAGTCGACGTGGGTCACCGCGGGAATCTCCGAGCGGATCACGTTGAGCTTGTCGATGCCGAAGCGTGCCTTCTGCTCGGGTGTCATCGCGCGCCGACGATTCTCGCATATGTCAGCAACGAACAGCATGTAGGGCGATGCGACGTCGTGCTCGAACCATTCGCTCGCATCTTCGGCGAGCACTGCCGGGGCGAAGGGCCGAAAGGATTCGCGATATTTGACCCGCAGGTTCAACGTCCGTTGCATTTCCGGGCTGCGCGGGTCGGCGAGGATTGAGCGATTTCCGAGGGCGCGAGGACCGAATTCCATGCGTCCCTGAAACCAGCCGACCGCCTTTTCCCCGATCAAGGCACCGACGGTACGCTTGTAAAGCTTCTCATCATCGACGACCTCGAAACGTGCGCCGGCAGCGGTCAGGCGCTCGGCGATGCCGTCGGCATCGTAAGCCGGACCAAGATAGCCGCCCGCCATCCCGTCGAGGACATTGTTCGGCTCCCGGGCATGTCCAAACTCAATGTGATAGGCGGCGAGCGCTGCACCGACCGCTCCGCCTGCATCGCCCGCTGCGGGCTGCACCCATATGTTCTGGAACCGCCCATCGCGCAGGACCTTGCCGTTGGCGACGCAGTTGAGGGCGACGCCGCCGGCGAGGCAGAGATTTGTCTCTCCGGTCTCCGCCGCGAGCGCCCGTGTCAATCTGAGCACGACCTCTTCGGTGACCGACTGAATCGATGCCGCAACATTCATGTGAAACGTGGTCAAGCGTGCTTTCGGATCTCGCGCCGGCTCGCCGAATAGGGCTTCGAACCCTGCATTCGTCATGGCGAGGCCGCTCATATAGTCAAAGTAGCTTTGATCCAGTCGGAAGCTGCCGTCCGTTTTGAGGTCAATCAGATGCTCAAGTATCGTGGCAGCAAAGATCGGCTCTCCGTAGGGCGCAAGCCCCATCAGCTTGTATTCGCCGGAGTTGACCTTGAATCCCGTGTAGTAGGTGAAGGCAGAGTAAAGCAGGCCGAGCGAGTGGGGGAACTGAATCTCCTTGAGCAGTTGGACGTGGCTTTCCTCGCCCAGAGCCGTGGCGGTGGTGGTCCATTCCCCAACCCCGTCAAGGGTAAGGATGGCTGCGTGGTCGAATGGCGAAGGAAAGAAGGCGCTGGCCGCGTGGCTTAGGTGATGTTCGCTGAACAGCAACTTGGCGTCGTCGAAGCTGGAATCCATCGCGCGCAATTCGCGCACGAGCAGGCTCCTCTGAAACAGCTTCTCACGCAGCCATAGAGGCATCGCCATCAGGAACTGCCGGAAGCCGCGGGGGGCGACAGCAAGATAGGTCTCAAGCAGCCGCTCAAACTTCAGGAACGGCTTTTCGTAGAAGACGACTGCATCGACCTCGGCCAGGGTCGTCTTGCCCTCGCCCAAGCAATATTCCACGGCGTTCTTCGGAAAGTCGGCATCGTGCTTGCGCCGTGTGAAGCGCTCCTCCTGGGCTGCTGCCACCACCCGCCCATCGATCACCAGGGCAGCGGCGCTGTCATGATAATAGGCCGAAACACCAAGAACCCGCATGATCTCTCCGCTTGGAGGCTAGAACTAGAAGATGGTGTAGATGAAGGGGGCCACCGCAGAGCCTTGGCTCATCACTAAGAGGCCGCCAAACAAGACCATCACCAGCACAACCGGGATCAGCCAGTACTTCTTGCGTGCCAGCAGAAATTCCATGAGTTCACGCAGAAACGACATCGCGGATCAATATTGCTTGGTCATAGGACCTGGCTGCAATTCGCTCTCCTTACGCGAGAGCCAATAGCTTGTCGACTCGCGCTCGAATTCGAGCGCGAGCGGGCGCTTGCCGCATAGGCGCATGAGCAAGCCGACGGGGGTGATCACCACGAAGAACAGCAGTCCCATCACCAGCGGATTGACGATCCGGTGCAAGAGGCGCCCGAGCCGAAACCAGAATCGGTTGAGCGGCGCAAGAACCGCTGGCCATAACCAGGCCGTGATCGCAAACGCAATTGCTGCCGCCAACCAAAAGGCCCAATGGGACGTGCCTGCCCACAAGCCAATGCCAGAAATGATGGAGCATGCCGCCGCCATCACCAGGCCAAAGGCACGATTTGAGCCAGACTCGATTTCGGGCTCGCGTGCTAGATCCTCGTGAAAATTGGCGCGCATAAATAATAAGAAGGCCTTGGCTGGAGAAATCCCTTGAGTTTTGGGATACCGGAAAGCGAGCACCTCGTCTAGTAACCCCGTCGGGTTGGGGGACCCTGATACTGGTGTCGGCTGCGGGATTCGAACCCGCGTGGGGAAACCATCCAATCTAGTGGAGCGACTCTAACATTTGCTTCCCGCGTTTGACAGCGGCGAGGACGCGGTTGGGGTCGGCGGATTCAAGTAAACCGCCTTCCGCCCCGTCTTGGAATCGGAAAGCATAAGACAGCCATGTTCCTCGCTGACGTGCTCCCATCGCAGGGTGAGGATTTCGTTTCGCCGCGCCCCCGTGAAAGTAAGCAGGCGAATTGCAGCTATTGCCCACGGGGAGCAGCTCTTGTCTTTCTCAGCCTCACGCAAAGCATCACCCAAGCGGCCAAGCTCGGCTTGGCTCAGAAAGCGCTCCCGCCTTCCCTCGCGGTACTTCTCGACGTGGCGGCAAGGGTTAGAGCCATCGGGGCTAAGCCCATGCTTCTCAGCCCATCCGAAAAACTTGGAGAGCAGCGCCAGCGTCCGATTGGCCTGGTAGGGCGTGCTCGCCAGCTCGTGATGCAGCTTGGCAATGTCCTGGCGCTTTAATTCACCGATGGGGCGACGCCCAAGGCGCGGCAGGATGTGGAGCCTTGCGGTCCGCAGATACTCGCTCGCGGTACGGGCTTTTAGCTTCGGCCTGACGTGTTCAGCCATGAATTGCTCAAGCACCACGGCCAGCGACTTACCGGCTCTTGTCTTGTCTCGCTCGTCTGCGGGATCACGCCCAGCGGCAATCTCCCCAAGCAAGCGCTTAGCCTCAGCACGCGCAGCCATTGGGGTCAGTTCCCCATGTTGGCCAATGGTGACGCGCCGCGTCCGCCCTTTGCGTCCTCCGAGTTGGTACTGCACGAGGTAAACCTTGCGGCCCGCTGGCGTGATTTTCAGCCCGAAGCCGGCGAGTTCTCGATCCCACAGATACGCATCGGTTTGACCGGCCTTGGCGGCGTCTACAGCGCGCTTTGTGATACGTCCCTTAGCCATGCTGCCTCCTCCCTAACGCCTGCCACGGCCCAACGTGGGGCCTCTCGTCCCACTCTAGTAACGACATAGTAACGACGCCGAGAGGAAACAACAAGAACGTATCGGAAACGCGCGGAAAGAAAGATGTTGGAAACAGTCACTCTAGGAACGGGGATGACACTAGGAGAAAGACCGAACCCGTCATTCCTAATCTGAGGGTCGCAGGTTCGAATCCTGCCGGGGTCGCCATTAAATCAAGCACTTAGCGGCAATTTACCCTCAGACCAGGGCTGGATTATGTGCTGCTTTCTTCGGTGGCTTCTGTGCGATATCCAAGGTCTGGTGGCGGGAACGCTGCCCCACCTGGTAGCAGCCTGCAAATGTCCGCTTGTGACCCAAAGCGGACATTCGCTCATTAAGAAAGAGGCGGTTGTTTGGGCTGTGGCGCATCCTAGCCAGACGGGCTGGCCTAAATTGCTAGAGTTGAGGCAAGTCCCAGAGGTGCTGATGAGTGACACTTCCACTCGCGCAAGCTACTGCGAGATGATGGGTGGTGCGGTCGAGCCTCTAAAGGCTCTCAGCCCCAGGCCCCATTGCGTGACGCAGTCCGCGGCCCCCATGCTTGAACCCTCAATCAGCTTGACGCGGGAACGTTCCACCAAGTGGATCGCCCCGGCGGTCAACAGCGGAGATGAGGGAACATAAACCGTCAGATACGGATCGCCTTCATCCTCCATGACGAATCCAAGAACGGCCGTACCTGGCGCGAAGAGCGTAACCAGTGCCGGGGGATACAACATTTTGCTTCCAGCAATGCCCCGCAATAGGTTTGCAACGATCTCAAAGCCGGGAATGACTGAACGAAGCCGAGACTCGACCTTTTCGAGCGTTAGCGCTCCAAGCCGCGTGCTAACGAGCGCTCCAACCACGTAACAAATCAAAAGCAGGATGAGGAGGGCCAGCAAAATAAGCAAGCCGGTGCCGATGTAAGGATTGATGCTCAGATAGGGAGCCAGAGGCTCGGATAAAGTCTTTAATACACCAAACAGCTTCACCGTAATGAAGGCCACAATGAAAACGGGCAAAAGGGCTATAGCACCATAAATGATGTTAGTGCGGATTTGAGGTCGTGATCTGTTCATGGTCAGGTTTCCCTACATATCCTGCGATCAGGCAGCTGGAACAGCTGGGCTCCCCTTCAAGTGTCATCAAACAGATAGCGGTGACAACATCCCTTCGTACCTTTCCCTCCCTGACCCGCCAACTTTTGGGTCTTCACTGAGCTGGCCGTGGGGCACATCTGCGTGGCGACGGCCCTGCACTCAAGCGGCATTGCTGCCTTGAGCTCAGTCTTCTTACATGTTCACTCGGGCGCGCAATCCGAACACGGCGATCTGATCCTCGGTCGGGTGCAGCGATGGATTTAGCAGTAGCTGTGCATCGGCGGTGATCGCGATATTGTCGGAGAACTGATAACGGTAGAACGCCTCCAGCGTGGTCTGGTCTGCAAGGCCTGCGACGGCTGGATCATTCCACGCCGCCGCAAACCCGACCAGGTCTCGATACCGTGGGAAGTAATACAAGAACCCGCCGCTGACGGCTTTGTTGTAGAGGGGCGCTTCCCCATCCGACCATCCGGCACGGACGAATGGCATGAACACGTCGTTGATCGTCACATTGGCGGAGACAACGACCCCATGACTTTCCGGAATACCGGCGTCCGTACGCTCATCAACGTGCCAGGCGCCAACATGGACGTTGGTCAGAAAGCGCTCGTCCTTTGACGGCGTCCAACCGACTTCGCCATACGTGAAAACTTCACTCCCGCCGGGAAAGAACGCGATCTCGGTCAATGACCCGTTCGCGTCGCTGATGAGGCCCTTCGCAAAGAACTGATCTGTCAGCATTGTCCCGGCCGCAAAGCCAAAGCCTTGGTCCGGCAGAGCGATCGAGGGGTTGGCGAGAGTCGACAGATTCAAAAAGGTCGTGCGCTGATTGGCATATCCCAAGATATCGATGTAGTCTGTCGGATCGATGCGTCCAACGACAAAGCCGCTCCGCCCTTGAGCGAGGGCTTGCTCCCAATACAGCGTTGTCAGAGACGCGCCGCTGTCTGAAAACGTGGTGCCGGTGATTCCGAGATAGCCGATCTCGCTGCCAAGCTGCGCGGGCGTGAGTTCGGTCCAGAGTTCATGCCTTTGTTCGACGAGGAATACCAGCGAGCCGGGATTTTGCGTGTCGCGGCCAACGAGCTGCCATTTGCCGAATATGCGTGCATTGCCGCTCGATGCTTGTCCATCATCGGAGAGACTGTCGGTGCTGCTTTGATAGAGCGCCTGATAGTCGACCCCGATCTGCAGGCCATAGAGTTGTTTGAAGCGCTTTAGACTATCTTCGATAGGCTGGAATATCGCGTCCACGCCCGGGCGGCGAGAGACGGTCTCGCGCTTAGCGGCATCTTCTTGGAGCTGTGGGCCAACCGATTGCGGACCGCCGAGCCCGCCTGTGGCGGCTCTCCGCAAAATCTCAGCACCGCTGCCGGACTGCTCCACCGCCGCTCCATCACCGTCTTGCGCCCATGCGACCACGGGCACCGTAAATGCGGTGATAGCAAAGGTCGTGAAGACAATTGAGGGTAGGGAGTGCGATATCATCGCCACTACGTCTCTAGTGCAGCGTTGCCAAGGCCATGCATCCCTTGTCTCTCCACGCGGCGGGTAGGGCATTGAGACCCTCCCCCAACGCGACCTTACTTACGGGCACACACGCAGGTGCAATGAAAGCTCTCCCCGACGCTCACATAATTCCTGACCTAAGCGTCCCATCCGCGAAGCTCTCTCAAAGCGGCTTGTAATGCCGCGTAATCGAGGTCGAAGGCTGCAGATATTCTGGATCACCCGGATCAACCATGATGTTCTTGTAAATAAGACCGTCTTTCATGATCAAGTGCAGTTTGTTTTCATCAAGAATGACATTGATGTCTTCAACCGGGTTTTCGTCCCACAGCAGACTGTCGGCATAGGAATCCGGTGCGATGGTGCCAAGAGCATATGTCGGATAGGGATCAAGCGGGCCGGACCATTTGAGGACCTTGCCAGCATTGCCCGTGTGCATTTTCCAAACATGGGCTGGCGGGTAGCCAGCCTCATTTACCTTACAGGTGATGTCCTCTTTTCGTTTTTCCTGAAGGCCTTGGCCAAACATATCAGCCCCGCCAGTCATGAACACGTTGTGCTTAAGCATCAATTCTGCGGCGTTTCTAGCCCCTTTGCCGACCGAAACACCTTTGAGTTTCTGCTCGTGAGTAAAGAATTCTGGCATGGACTCATAGGAACCAAAGGAATTTACCGACATAAAGCACTGGAAGCTCCAGACGATCTCCTCACCCTTGGCGGCCATTTGCTTCACAATATCTTCCGAAACAAGGAAGCCATGTTCAAAGCTTCGGACACCAGCGTCCAGCGCGCGTTGATAGGATTTGTCGTTATAAGCGTGAATGGCGACATAGGTGCCGTAATCGGTTGCGATCTCAACAGCGGCTTCCATCTCTTCTTGTGTGGCGCCCAAGATCTCTAGCGGATCAAAACGGCTGGCCACACCACCGCCCGCCATGATCTTGGTGAAGTGGGCGCCGTTGCGATAATTGCGGCGCGATCCTTCGATGACGTCGTCCCGGTTATTGACGATCATGGAGTGCTGGATTTGCGCACCATAGTCGGATACCTCCATGTCGTTCCGATCACCCCAATCGCCATGTCCGCCAGTGTGGCTAAGAACCGCACCTGAGGTATAGATGCGTGGGGCAACTAGAAGTCCGCGCTGCACCGCCCTTGCGAGTCCGCGCGTGTTACCAGCGATTTCGCGAACTGTTGTGATGCCTTTCATCAAGGCGTCATCACGCAGACCTTGCGCGGCCATAGCGCCACCGCCCGGACCGTCCCATTCGTCTTGATAGGTATTTGAGCCCTCGGGAGTGAAGAACACGCTGTGTGTGTGCATGTCGATTAGGCCGGGCGTCATCGTCTTACCGGTGGCGTCCACGACGAAGGCGTCGGGCACATCGATCGGGTCGGTGGAAACGGTGGTGATGACGTTCCCTTCAACAAGGACATTGGCATCCTCGATCAGGTCTTCATTGAAGCCGTCAAACACATCGACATTGGTGAAGAGGATTTGCTGTTTGGGCTTCTCTTCGGCTGCAAGAACAGGTGCGGTGAGCACAGCCACCATGCTCAGGCATGCAATGAGGCTCGCTGCTATACATGTCTTGAGTGGGTACATTTTCCGTTCCTCACTTGGTAGTGTTGGGTTTGGACCCAGGCATGCAGGGATTGAAGTGAAGGGGGGCTATTCCTTCACGTCCGGATTGACCTTGAACTGTTCCATTTTAGCATCCGCAGGGACGACTGCCTGGAACACCCAGTCTTCCACAGGCCCGTCAATCACCCAATTCGTGAAATGCGACAAGAATTCGGGCTGGCTCTCGATATCGACATAGGTGATCTCGTAGCGCAGCGGCAGCGGGGTCGCGCCAAGCTGAACCCAAATCTGGAAATCGGTGCCCTGGCTCTCAAAGGAGAGGTGATGGGCCGGCGTACCGTCCACCAGCTTGACCCCCATATATTCAGCTGAGCGCAGAAACTCTTTGTAGTTTTTTGCGGAGTCCGTGTAGAGCAAATCGCCGAGCGAGAAGCGTGCATCGTATTTGTCGACAAGTTCGTCCATAGCGGCGTCGTTGGTGCCCTCGAATTCGAGCTCCTGATATGTCTTTGGATCAGTGAAAAGCTGGGTGAGTTTCTTGCCGTCAAACCAGATCTTTCGGCCCGACCCGTCATCGGTCACTTCCGATACATAAACGCCCGTCGGTCGC
>JAUVPN010000254.1 GCA_030598645.1 Hyphomicrobium sp.
ACATGGTTCCCGGCGGCCGCCCGCTTGCCATGTTGGACCGTATCGTGGAGCGCTACCCGTGTGTCATGCATGGCGTCTCGCTGTCGATTGCCTCAACGGCACCAATCGATGAAGATTATCTCGATAGCCTCAACACGCTCGCTAAGCGCGTCCACCCAAAGTGGATCTCGGATCACCTGTGCTGGACCGGCGTGCACGGCGTGAACCTGCATGACCTCTTGCCGATCCCCTATACCCGGGAAGCTCTCGATCACATCGTCTCGCGCGTACACTACGTGCAAGAGCGGCTTGGCCGCCAGCTTTGCCTTGAGAACGTGTCGACTTATGTGCAGTTCGATCAATCGGAGATGCCGGAATGGGAGTTCATCTCTGAGCTGACGCACCGCACGGGCTGCTGGCTCTTGATCGACGTCAACAACGTCTTTGTCAGTGCCTTTAACCACGGCTATGACGCGCTTGATTTCCTCAACGGCATCCCCGCCGATCGCGTCATCCAATTCCACCTCGCCGGCCATAGCGATATGGGTAACTACGTCGTTGACACGCACGATCAGCCCGTGCGCGGGGAAGTTTGGGACCTCTACAAGGCCGCACTCAGGCGCTTCGGACCCGTCTCGACGATGATCGAGCGCGACGACAATATTCCCCCGTTGGCTGACATGCTCGACGAGTTGCAGCAGGCCCGCGCGCTGGCGGCCGAGGTCTTGGAGCCAAAGAAATTCGCTGCTGCCCTCGCAGGGTCGGCGACGACCGCCTAAGCTTGGGGGCAAGATGATACTGGTCGCTCCCTCCCAGGAGGCCTCATTGAAGTTCAAAGATTTTCAAGATCGCTTCCAGCGCGCGATCCTCAAAGGCGATGATGAGATCTTAGGCCACATCCCAGATGGCCCGAGGGAGACCAAGCGAAACTTGCTCGGTGTCTACCGAGACGCCTACGTGCTACGCCTCATCGAAGTGGTGGGAAACGACCACGAGATGCTTCGTAGCTATCTGGGCGATGATGCCTTCAAAGAGATGGCACGGGCGTATATCGCCGGCCAGCCCTCGCATCACCCAAACGCGCGCTGGTTTCCGCGAGGCGTACCCGAATTTCTCAAAGTGAACGAGCCCTTTTCGCGCCATCCGGTCCTCGGTGAGCTGGCCTCGCTTGAAAAAGCGCTCAATGATGCCTTCGACGGCGCGGATGCACCGGTGGTGCGCATGAGCGACCTTGCCGCGATTCCACCGCAGGACTGGGGACAGCTATCCTTCGTGCCGCATCCGACGACTGTGCTCATCGAGGCGCATACCAACGTTGCAGCCATCTGGACGGCGTTGAAGGCCGAGAAAGAGCCACCGGCTGTCACGACGAGCAAGGAGCCCACGCGCATTGTAGTGTGGCGTTACGAACTCATGTCCATGTTCCGCGAGATGACCGCCGAGGAAGCGATGATGTGGGAGGAGGCCGCCAAGGGCGCGCGCTTTGATAATCTTTGCGAGCTCATCGCGTTCTACGACAACGCGGCGGGCGCGCCCGCGCGCGCGGCAGGCTACCTCAAGGGCTGGCTTGAGGCGGGGCTATTGAGCAAGGTCGTCTCTCCCGCTTAGCCTGCAATTTTCATATCAATGGTGTCGTAAAGAGTGGCGGTTCGCGCCAGACACTTATCGATCGCAGTCGGTTTGGCAGGCTTTGCAAGCGACGCCGACATACTATGCGCCATCAGAACGTTTTCGTGCGCCAACACGTGCGGTCATGCGCGAGCGGCTTGCATTCAGTTTTCGCGTCGCGTTTTGATGTCCTGCAAACAGAACGTACCGTTCGCCGCCATCACGTGCTAAATGCGCAAAGTACCAACGTGCTTTGCGTGCATACTGATGAACTTTCTATCGCTGTTGACGGCAGCGCTTTCAATATTCGCTATTGCAGGCATTGCCCCGGACGTTGCGCACGCCGATCCTGAGATCTGCGAACTTCTGGCAGAAATGAGGTCGGTCGATTCACACAACGAACGTTTTTTTTATTACAGGATGTCCGAAGAAGATTGCCGCTATGCCTATTGGTCCGAATTGCGGCCACTTCCATTGTCAAAAATTTTGAACGAGGTCGAACGCGCGCAATATGAGGAAGCCATCGCCAAGCAGGATTGCGAGGCGGCGAAGGTGCTTCTTATCATGCGGTTTGTCGAAGCTTACCCAGACGTTCCCTCCATTATCCTGAGCAAGAGGGACTATAGGGTGTGGGAATCCAGAACGGTCGGTCGTCACTTTCCAACATTAGCGCTGTGTTTGAATCTCGAGGTGATAGGCAAGGCCCAGCAAGAGATCGACCAGCTTGGTTTAAGGGCACCACCTTACATGGGTTATGATAAGAGCCCGGCGTCATATTCCCGCAACGGCAGGCCGTTGTCCGTTTTTTGGCGGCGAACAGCCGTATTCAAAATGCAGCGCAATCTCCGATCGTCCTTTAGCCCCGACATTGCTTTGGCTTTGCTGAAGTTATCGATGGAGGGGAAGGCTCTGAAGTATCATCCGTTGAATGAGCTGTATTTGGCCTACAAGTTGCGCAACAAAGGCCTGAGAGATCCGATCATCCAGCAGGTCATCGAGCGTCCGCTCGACAGTCAGTTGAAAGCCGATGTCGAGCGAAAGGCAAAGTTGGGTGAGTTTGAGGGCATTCCAGAGTACCCCGATTAACTTGATGGTGTGTAATATGCGAGCCCACACCCAAGTTCGTTATAGTCGCCTTTAAGGCGACTCAATTGGTAATCTACCTCCTCCTGACGCCTCTTGGCCTCTTGCAGCTTTTTTTCCTGCCCGGACAGTTGGCTTCGCAGCCTGTTGTGTTCGCGTTCCAGCTCATCTTTTTGGCGGGCCAGTGCGATGAGCTCAGCCAAGCCGTAACCAGCAACTACACCTCGAACGCCGAGTCGGCCACCGGCGGCGCGAGCGAGCTCCTGCTGAGCTGATATTTCACTCAGCTCTTGCTCGATTTGCTCAAGGCGAACCTTCGCATCATGGATGCTGGTCTCCAATTCGTAGACTGTATTAGTCAGGTCGGTCCGCTTGGGCTCTAAATCATCGATATCGCGCCTAAGCCTTGTGCACCGTTCGTGCCTGCCCCTGTCGTTGGGAGTATGAAAGGTCACAACTGATCCTCTGGCGTTCAAACCAGAGGCCATTGTCGCGGCAGTTTAGGTGAGGGGGATAAGTATCGAATCCAATTGCACCCCGTTGCGTGGGACGCGCTGGATCAAAGAGTTATGGCCAGCCTTTCACGCGCTGCGCGGCGAACGCAGAGCGCAGTCTTAGAAAGTGACAGGAAGAGTGGCTGGGGGACTAGGATTCGAACCTAGACAGGCAGAGTCAGAGTCTGCAGTCCTACCATTAGACGATCCCCCAACGCTGGGATCGATCACGGCGAAAACCACCGGACCGGCGATATAACAGCTAGGTTCGCGCTGCGCAAGAATGCGGCGCACCGTTAGCGATCTTTGCCCAAGAGTTCCGGGCGAAACTCAAAGTGCATGGTATCGTAGTGGTGCCACTTGCCGCCCCAGATGAACCCGTGTTTTTCAAAAATGCGCACGATGTCCATGGGGATCTTGTTCTTGTAGGCATAAGCGCCGTCCTTGCCCGGCTTGGCGTTGCGCCAGTAGTCGGTATGGCGCAAAGCAATATCGATGGCGATGGCGTGGGCGTGCGCGGACAAGCGGCTGGTGCCCGCGATCACCCGGCAATTATAAGTTCCGCCGGAGGGATAGAGATACACATTGAAGCGTTCTGGCAGTTGATCGAGCTCCCGGCTCACCAATTCTAGGGCTGCCGCAGCGCCATTGACCTTATTGAAGACTACGCGCTGTCCGGCCTTACCTGGCAGCCAAACGACGCTCACGAGATTCTTGGCAACCTCGCCTTTACGGCAGTCGCCATAGACCTTGTTGAAGAATGCCTCATTGCGCGCACGGCCGGGATCAACATCCTTTGCGGGCGGTGGCGCCTCACCAAGTGGATACGCAACCGCTAACATATCCTCAATGTCGGGAGCGTTGAGCCAATCATCAAACGCCTTCTCGCCCTTGTCGTCGTCGAGGGCCATGCGCGTGCCATCCCGCCAGATCAGCACGCCATCCTCGATACGCTCCAGGTGATCAGGATAAGCGCCAAGCAAACGCGCGCGTTGTTTGTCGGTAAGTTCACCCGCCGCTGCAGCGCTGAGTGTGAACAGCACAAAGGCGCAGAGAAGTTCGATTCGCATGTGTGAAAGTACCCAACCGTCCGGCCGCGCCGCGAAATGC
>JAUVPN010000070.1 GCA_030598645.1 Hyphomicrobium sp.
CTCACGCGTATTGGTAACGGCAGCGCGCGCTGCGCGCTTCGGCGCTTCTGGCTCCGGGATTGCAGGCGAGGTGGTAGGGATATCAATCTCGCGCGGCCGGCCACCCTCGCGTGGCTGCAGTGCCGGGCTCAGCGGCGAGCGCGACTTCGGCGGACGTTCCGAGCCTGGTTCTGCACGGGCCGTCGGGACGACCCCGGTCTTTACGGCAGTTGGCGCTACCTCGGCTACTTGTTTGGCCTTAGCCCGTTCTTGTTCCCGTTCGACATCTTCTTGAACCTTCGCGGCCGCGAGCGCTCGTGCACGCGCATCGCGCTCCTCATTCGACAGCGTCCTAAAACCCGGGGCCTCGCGCGATTGCGCAGGCGCGGCCATCTCAGCCTTGACTGGCTTCTTCGTCGGCGCGGTGGCCGCGGGCTTGGCCTCCTTAGGCTCAAGTTCAGCTTCTGGCGTGGCGCCAGGAGCGGTAAGCTTTCGCGACCTGCGCTTCTCGACAACAACCGACTTCGAGCGGCCGTGGCTGAAATTCTGCCGGACATGCCCTGATTCGACCGTCCGTTGCAGCGAGAGCGGTTTGCGCGCTTCTCCGCGGATAGTCTTATCTGAAGCGTCCTTCGTTTCTGTCATGCTCTTCTCGTTCAACTCCACAATATATGCTGCTCGAGCCGCTTATGGTTTACTGAACCCGGACCGGTAGCGCCGCAGGCGCTCGGCCTCGTTTAGAAACCGCATTGTGGCTCCGCCATTTCTGAGGCCAGCATGTACCACATTTGACCTGCCCATGGCCAAGCTCAATTGCTCGATGGTCAGCCAATCAACAATGGGCGCTGGTTTACCCTTATCCCGCTGTCCGGCCTTAAACTTCCGATCGAGCTTATTCTGCCCCCCCGCCGCCGCGTCCAAACCGTGCAACAGGACAACTGCTCGGCCGTTTGAAACTAGCCCGTCGACCATATCGAATCCGGATGAGGCAAGGCCGGCCTTGTTGGCCAGCGACAAAGCCTGAAGCGCACGCTTTAGGATTAACGCTTCAACGGTCAGGGCTAGATCAGGTGATGCGGTCACCCCACGCTTAAGGCCTTTGGAAAATGCATTGGCCTTGAGTGCAGACTCGACCGCGGCCCACTCAGCCGTCACCCAAACGCCTCGACCCGGTAGTCTCCGCGCAAGGTCAGGAACAATAACGTCGTCGGGGCCTGCAACGAAACGGATCAGCTCCTCGGGGGGGCGTTCAGCGCGCGTAACTATACAGCGCCGCAGGGGTCCCTGCGGCTCGACTTCAGTGTAGTGCTCCTTCGGCTGCTGTTCGGCGCCCAAAAAGATCTCCTAGTGCCGCGTAACATCGCGGGGTTAGCCGTCGACGGCAGACGACGCGCCGCCTTCTTCTTCTCTCGTACCACTCTCACCGACTTCTGCTTGGCCCTCAGCGCTTGCGATTTTTTCCTGTGCCTCATCGTGTGGAGCCTCATCTGCAGCGCCTTGCTCTTCTGTATCCGGCTCAGGCAGCAGATCCTCGGGCTTGATCCAACCGGCGAGCACACGCGCCGACATGATCATCTCTTCGGCCTCTTTGCGCCCGACCTCGAAGCTATCCAGGATGCCCTTGTGGCGTACAGGCTCAGCGTCTTTTTCGCGCTTGCGCTCGGTCCAGCCCAGAAGATCATCCGTTGCACAGTCAGCAACGTCCTCGACCGTCTTTATCTCGTTTTCGCCGAACGCTACCATCATTGCAGTCGTTACACCTTCGATCTTGGCCACGTCATCCGCAACTCCGAGTTCACGTCGCTTAGCGTCCCGGTCTGCCTCCTGCTTCTCCAAGTACTCGCGAGCGCGGGTCTGGATTTCATTGGCCGTGTCCTCGTCGAAGCCTTCGATGTGTGCGATCTCAGAAACATCCACGTATGCAACCTCCTCGATCGAAGCGAAGCCCTCCGTAACCAAGAGCTGGGCAATAACCTCGTCTACGTCAAGCGATTCCATTAGCATCTGCGAGCGCTCTGCGAACTCCTTCTGCCGGCGCTCCGACTCCTCCTGCTCTGTCAGGATATCGATATCCCAGCCTGTGAGCTGAGAGGCAAGACGCACGTTTTGTCCACGCCGCCCGATAGCGAGCGAAAGCTGGCTTTCGGGGACAACGACCTCAATACGGTTAGAATCCTCATCAAGTACCACCTTGGTCACCTCAGCCGGCGCGAGCCCATTGACAATGAAGCTAGCCGCATCCTCGTTCCACTGGATGATGTCAACTTTCTCGCCCTGCAGCTCGTTAACCACCGCCTGAACACGCGAGCCGCGCATACCAACGCACGCGCCGACCGGATCGATTGAAGAGTCGTTAGAAATGACTGCGATTTTGGCGCGAGAGCCGGGGTCGCGTGCAACTGATTTGATTTCGACAACCCCGTCGTAGATCTCTGGCACCTCCTGCGCGAAAAGCTTCGACATGAACTCCGGTCGCCCGCGTGAAAGGAAGATCTGTGGCCCGCGAGGCTCGCGACGCACGTCGTAGATATAGGCGCGAATGCGGTCACCATAGCGAACATTCTCGCGGGGGATCATCTCGTCGCGGCGAATGACGCCCTCTGCGCGACCTAGATCGACGATCACGTTGCCATACTCGACGCGCTTGACCGTTCCGTTGACAATCTCGCCGACGCGATCCTTGTATTCATTGAAGTGGCGCTCGCGCTCCGCTTCGCGCACCTTCTGCACAATCACCTGTTTGGCGTTCTGTGCTGCGACACGGCCGAAATCTAAAGGCGGCAGGGGCTCGGCGATCAGGTCTCCGACCTTCGCCTCTGGGTTGCGACCTAATGCATCTTCGAGCGTAATCTCCGTTGAGTCATTTTCGACCGCTTCGACGACGGACAGCACTCGCGCGAGATTCGCTTCGCCGGTCTTTGCATCGATCTTACAACGAATATCGTTCTCAGCACCGTAGCGTGACTTCGCCGCTTTTTGGATGGCGTCCTCCATGGCCTCGATGACGATGTTGCGATCGATTGCTTTCTCTCGCGCTACGGCGTCTGCGATTTGCAGAAGCTCCAGCCGATTGGCGCTGATGCCGGCCATTGCCATTTTACTACTTCCTCCTCGTGGCCCGTACGCACTCAGGAATTGCCGGTACCGACCTCTTCATTATTATCCTTGTTCGCCTTTTTTGCGCGGCGTAGAGCCTCGCGGATCAACTCGTCCGTAAGCACAAGCCTTGCGTCGGCCACCAACGCAACGGGTAGACCAATAACAGTACGCCCAACTTGATCCAGATCGAGTTCAATCCTGACCTCGCCGTCTTCAAATCCTTCTAAAACGCCTCTGAACCGCTTGCGCCCATCGATCGCTTGCTTGAGCTCAATTTTTGTCTCGTAGCCTGACCAGTCGTCAAAATCTGACGGCCGCACGAGTGGTCGATCGATGCCCGGGGAGGAAACCTCGAGGCGATAACTGCCTACAATCGGATCGTGAACGTCCAACACTGGCGATAATTCTCGCGAAACAGCTTCGCAATCATCAATCGTCATTGTTCCGTCCGGACGCTCGGTCATCACTTGCACAGTCTTGCCCTCGCCGCCTGAAACCGTGACACGTACCAGTCGAAAACCGCGGCTTTCCAACACAGGCTCAATTACGGCTGCCACCTGGGCTGCCAAGCCGGTCTCGTGATTGAACCGGTGTCGCAAGGCGCCATCGTCGCCAGCCTGCATGATCTGAAGATATCCGGTTATTCGCGCCCGATCAGCATTGCCAAAACAAAAAGAGCGGACCCAAAGGGCCCACTCTCGAAAGTTGAGATGATCATGAGCGTCTGATTATTACGAAATGATGACGTCCCTGGCAAGCCCCTATTATCGTGGCCTACCGACAAGCAACTCTACGAAATCGCAAAAAATAGCAGCGCCTGCCGCCTTTTGTCGCCTTTGCCTCATAACGCGTCCGCGGCCAATCGGGATCCCGCTGGCGCCAATCCGCTGGCCCAGCGACCCGCCACTCGAAGGCGGCTTGCGTGCGAATACTGAGCAGAATCGTGCGGGCATAATCCCCAATATCCGTCGCGACCCTGAGTTCACCACCTGGCTCCATAACGCGTGCAAGGAGCTCCAATAGCGGCCACGCTACCAACCTGCGTTTGGCGTGCCGTTTCTTCGGCCAAGGATCGGGGAAGAGAATAAATACTCGCTTCAAAGACCTATCGGGCAGCCAACGCAGAAGCGAGCGCACGTCATCGGCATAAAGCCGAATGTTAGTGAGTGCATTCTTATCAATCGCCGCCAAGACCTTGACAATTCCATCCTCGAACGGCTCACAGCCGATAAATCCCACACAAGGATTTTGACACGCTTGCCAGATGAGATGCTCGCCGCCGCCGAAGCCGGCTTCAAGCCAGACTTCGCAAACGTGTGCAGGAAAAATTGACGTTAGTGATTGGAGTTCCGCAGCCGTGGGATCCAGGCTCACACGCGGCAAAACATCATTCAGCAGCGATAACTGGCGCGCGCTCAAGCGGCGGGCCCGCCGCCGCCCGAACGAGCGAAGTTCGGTGGTCACCCTCTGATCGCCTACGTCTACTGAATAGCGGCCGTGCGCAGTGCCTTTGTCAAGCAACAGCCGTTTTGAGCGCGTCGGCAAGGTCGGTCCTCTCCCAAGAGAAGCCACCATCTGGGTCCGGCTTGCGACCAAAGTGTCCATACGCCGCCGTGCGCGCATAGATCGGCTTATTTAGATCGAGTTTCTCGCGGATACCACGTGGTGATAGATCTATGATCTCGCCTAATGCGGCCTCAAGCTTCGCTTCGTCTACTCTGCCCGTGCCAAACGTGTCGACATAGATCGACAGCGGGCGCGCAACGCCAATGGCATATGCCAACTGGATACTGCAACGATCGGCAAGGCCGGCTGCCACGACGTTCTTGGCTAGGTAGCGCGCTGCGTAAGCGGCAGAGCGGTCAACCTTCGTGGGGTCCTTCCCCGAGAACGCACCACCGCCATGAGGTGCTGCGCCACCATAAGTATCGACGATAATCTTACGGCCCGTGAGGCCACAGTCCCCGTCGGGGCCACCGATAAAGAACTTGCCGGTCGGGTTGACGTGCCAAACTGTGCCGGGGGTAACCCAACCTTGCGGCAACGTTTTCATGATGTACGGCTCGACTATTTCACGAATCTTGGCAGACGGTAGGTCTTCATCGATATGCTGATGCGAGATGACGATTTGCGTCACGCCGACTGGCTTACCGTCCTCGTAGCGCACGGTCACCTGACTCTTTGAGTCGGGACCAAGGCAGGCAGCTCCGCCCTCCTTGGCATGGCGCGCCACAGCCAAATTCTGCAAAATCTTGTGTGCGTAGTAGATGGGCGCAGGCATCAGTTCTGGGGTTTCCGTACAGGCGTAGCCGAACATGATGCCCTGATCGCCAGCCCCCTCTTCCTTGTTCCCGCCGGAATCGACACCCTGCGCGATGTCGGCGGACTGTGGATGAAGCAGGACATCAACCTCGCATTGGTCCCAATGAAAACCCTCTTGCTCGTAGCCGATATCGCGAATGGCCATTCGTGCCACATGGGCAATCCACTCCATGGTCACGGTTTCGGGGCCGCGCGTTTCGCCCGCGATGACCACTTGGTTTGTAGTTGCGAGCGTTTCGCATGCGGCGCGGATCGCCCAAGGATCAATCCCGGCCTTGGCACCTTCGCGGTAAAAGAGATCCACAATCTCGTCCGATATGCGATCACATACCTTGTCAGGGTGGCCCTCAGAAACAGACTCGCTCGTGAACAGGTAGGATTTGCGTGCCACCCGGGGCCCTCATCATTATTGCTACATTGCGGAGAAACGCCGGGTTTGTCTCAAGCTTTGGGTGCGGGGTCAAGGCCGGAGCAACTCGCAGGACACAATCTGCGTCGCCAGCAGAGTTGGGAATTCCCAAACTAATGCGGTCCTTGTGGAGACGAAAGTCGGCAGCAAGCTTAAGAAGTCTCGCTAGCGAGTGCTCGGATGAGCTCTACAATTGAACGGCGCACGCGCAGATCGCCAACGCGGGCAAAGGCCTTATTTAGCTCCAAACCTTCGCGGCTTCCTAGAAACTCGACTGCATAGTTCTCCGATGGACGATCCGTAAGTCCGGCAGCGCCAGCTCCACCGTCACGAACCGGGAGTTCTTCGTAGAAGTACTGAACCTGCACTCCCAAGACCTGCGACAAATCGAACAGGCGGCTCGCCCCAATCCGGTTAATGCCCTTCTCGTATTTCTGTATCTGCTGGAAAGTCAGGCCCAGGTGCTCGCCAAGCTTCTCCTGGCTCATTCCCAGAAGCATACGCCGTAATCTCACACGGCTCCCGACATGAACATCGATTGGATTGGCGCGCCGCGCGCCGCGCTGGTGGGGTTCGATCTCGCTCAGCGCATTCACTCGTACCATAACGACTTCACCTCGCTGGCATTACCGGAAACTCATACCACTCTTGCGCAACACAGCCCTTGGTTGTGCAAATTATACCCCTCAACCCTGAAAATGCTTTTTAAGGCAATTTTCGGATTGGGCCTACTGTTCAACCTTTATGAGGACGCCGCGCATTGTCCGAAGAAACCGGTCCTTCGCCCGCTTAGCTCAATTTTCCGGGCAGAAACAACAGAGCAAGCATTGAGAGGAAGAGGACAAGACAGACAAAAGTCCAATCCCCAAACCTCGCGTAAGGCGGCGGGTCAACCGCTAAGGGAATTTCACTATCGATTACGTTGCGTTCGTTCAGATCCAGCTTAGCAACTATACGACCGCGACCGTCGACCACAGCAGAGATGCCGTTATTCGCCGCGCGTATGAGAGGCAAGCCCTCCTCGACTGCCCGCACTCGCGCCTGGTGAAAGTGTTGTGACGGCCCCGTCGTGTTTCCAAACCAGCCGTCGTTGGTAACGTTTATCAATAGACCCGGCCTTTGGCCCCCCTGAATAACTGCTCCGGGAAAGATCGCCTCGTAGCATATGAGGCCCGCCGTGGGCGGTAGCCCGACAATCGAGAGCAGAGGGCGGGGCGTCGCGCCGACTGAAAAGCCGCCGCGCCAGCGCGTGAGTTGCTCCAATCCAATGCTCTCGAGCACTGTTTGGAATGGCAAGTATTCTCCGAATGGCACGAGATGGATCTTGTCGTAGATGGACTGAAGGCGTCCATCTTGCTCAAAAACCATAAGGCTGTTGTAGCCGCGTCTTGGGCCGCCAGTACCGCTAACACCGCGACGCTTCAATCTTAAAGCGCCGGAAATGAGCCGCGTGTCTTTCGGCAGCAATTGCCCAATTGCAACGAGCGCTTCAGGGTGCTCAAGCGGCAAGAAAGGCATCGCCGCTTCCGGCCAGATGAGATGCGTGATCCCCGCGAGATCGTCCTTGTTGCCCAACGGATCCTGGCGAGAGAGCACAAGCTGATCGGCGAAAATCGCGCGTTGCTTTGCTGGGTTCCACTTATCGCGTTGCGGCACGCTTGCCTGCACGATTCTAATGCGCGCATCATCGACCATGGGCACAGGCGCGCCGCTGAGCTGCCAGAGACCGAACCCATAGAGAAGAACAATAGGAATGCTGCCTAGTGCGGTGCCACGCAAAGCCGCTAGACGCCGCGGTGCTCCGCTTTCTGCGTCCGCGACTAACACCAACGGGCTAGCGAAAATAAGAACCGTGAGAAGCGTTAGCCCGTAGATGCCAAACACCGCAGCTGACTGCATCAAGGGCAACGGCCAAGTGAGTGCGTAGCCCAGCACGTTCCAAGGGAAGCCGGTTAGTACGTGTCCGCGCAGCCACTCAGCACCTGAAAACGCTATGGCGAGAACGATGATCCGCGCTAGGCCTTGCGGCCATGCAATCCGCGCGGTCGCACAGGCGAGTGCCGTAAAGAGCGCTAATCCTGCGGGCATCAACGTCACGGCGGCGGGGAGCAACCAAGCAAACTTATCGGCTTCCACAAGAAATGCTTCGCCGATCCAGAAAAGCCCAAAGAAAAAGTAGCCGAAGCCAAACCACCATCCAGCGGATGCAGCGCGGAAAATAGGCCGCCTTTCAGCTGCGCTATCGCGCGAAAATATGGCGGCGCGCAACAACATTAGCCTTGGGACTTGCGCGCCTGCCCCATCAATGAGCCAGACAAGAACCGGCAAAGTGAAAAATAGCACGGGCCAGACGAAGAATGGGGCCATCGATAGCACCGACAGCCCGCCCGCAACAAAGGCCGTTGCAGCCCGACGCCCGCCGGACAATGAGGATATCGATTGAACGAGCGCACCAAAGCGGTCAGGGGGTGATCGCGTGCACGTTGCAACACTTGACTCAGAGACGCTGCGTGACGTCGCCACCGTCAACCTCGCGCCTGATCCGAGCCAGGAGTTTCAGCGGATTTTTCATCACTTGGATTCGGCTGATGAATCTTGACCTTTTTCAAACGCCGCGCATCCGCCTCTAGAACTTCCAGCTCAAGTCCGCTGGGATGACGCACCAGTTCACCGCGGGCGGGAACCCGCCCTAACAGGGCAAACATCAGGCCGCCTAAGGTGTCGATATCTTCCTCCTCCTCGGGCTTGAGGAGCTTTAGCCCCAAGTGCTGCTCTAGCTCCCTGATGGGTGTACGGGCAGAGGCCACAAGACCCAACTTTGGCTCCACCGAGATGTATGCTGCCTCCGCCTCGTCATGCTCGTCTTCAATATCTCCAACAATCTGCTCCACGAGATCCTCGATGGTGACTAGACCATCCGTTCCTCCATATTCATCGACGACCAAAGCCATGTGGATACGCGTCGACTGCATGCGTATGAGTAGATTTGTTGTGGGCATCGAGGGGGGAACATAGAGAACCGGACGACGGATTCGGGAGACTGTTATAGGCCGCGACAGATCTGCGCGGCCGAAATCAAACTGTTGCGCACCACCCTGTGAAGGTTTCGCATCTGGCGCATCCTCATCGCCTTGCGATGCTGCTTCGCGCATCAACCAGCGAAACAAATCCTTGATGTGAATCATGCCGCGCGGGTCGTCGAGCGTTTCGTTGAAGAGCGGAATTCGTGAAACGCCAGCCTCACTGAAAGTGCGCAGCAGCTCTGAAAGGGGCTCGCTTTCCTCAATCGCGATTATATCCGAACGGGGGACGATGATGTCCTCGACGCGCAACCCCCCAAATCGCAGCAAACGGCGCAGCATCTCGCGCTCTTCCAAGGTAAAAGCAACATCTGTTTCGGGCTGTTCTTTGAGACCAGCCTCAAGAATCTCGCGCAAAGTCTGAGAGCGAAAGCCAATTCGGGTCAGCAACAATGAAAGGAAGCCCGGCGTGCTTCCAGACTGGGATTTGTCTGGGGCGCTTGGCCAATCGGCCCTCTCCCTGGTGGATTCTGTGCTCATGGCGCTTTCGTGTGTTCGATTCTGCGGGCGGAAGCAGACGTTTCGTAAGGATTGGCAATGCCTAAGCGTTCAAGTGTGCGAATTTCGACCGTTTCCATGGCCTGGGCGTCGTCATCGCACTCGTGATCAAAACCCAGCAGATGCAAAAGCCCATGCACGATGAGATGTTGCAAATGGTGCCTGAACGGCAGGCCGAGTGCTTCAGCTTCGCGCGCCACCGTTTCCTCGGCAAGAACGACGTCGCCGAGAAAATTAGCCTCAGGGAGCGAACCACTGGCGGGGAAGGCAAGTACGTTCGTCGACGCCGATTTACCGCGATAGGTTTTATTGAGGCGGGCCACGTGTTCGTCACAGGAAAGCGCGACACAAGCTTCAAACGTTTTGAGTTCGACTTCATGCGTGGCAGCCAATGCGTCGGCCGCCTGGTTCACAGCCTCAACAATCCCAGCCCGAATTGACCAATCACCGGCCTCTTGGACGACGTCAATGCGCAAACGACTCGGAGGCTCCGGATCAGTTGCACCGTGTCCCTCGTTACACTCGGGGCTTGTGACGTTCGGTGAGGGTGTTGCTGAAGGCATTGCGGAAATAAGAATTACTGCTGCTTATCGTAGGCATTTACGATATGGGCCACGAGATC
>JAUVPN010000118.1 GCA_030598645.1 Hyphomicrobium sp.
AGAGCTGCTTCGCTGAGACCCTGCAGCGCCTGAATCCTGACGGGGTTTCGAATTACCAATCATCTTGTGCAATAACGACCACCGTTTCTTGGTTGGCGAGGAGCTGGAGCGCATTGGAATTGGGCCAAAGGCTATCATCTTGGAGCCGCTCTCCCGCAATACGGCTACAGCGGTTGCGGTGGCAGCACTCGCTGCACTTGGCGAGAACACCGATGCAATCCTTGCGGTCATGCCATCGGACCATATTCTTCGCGATGGCGCGCGCTTCGTTCACGCCGTGAAGCACGCGGCCACTGTGGCCGCTGGCGGCAAGCTTGTACTCTTCGGCATCGTGCCGACAAAACCGCATACGGGCTACGGCTACATCCGCATTGGTGCGCCTCTCGGGAGCGCAAATGACAAGGCTCTCAAAGTCATAAACTTTGTCGAAAAACCGGATCTTGAGATGGCGAAGGGTAATCTCCGCAGTGGAGACTATTACTGGAACAGCGGGATATTCGTCCTTCATGCTCGAACTTTGATTGAGGAAATGGAAGCGCTTGAACCCTCCGTTCTAAGGGCAGCTCGCGGTGCTCTCGCCGGAGCGCAGAAGGATCTGGGATCCTTGAGATTGGAGCGAACAGCTTTTGCCGAAGCGCCAAGTATCTCGATTGACCGTGCAATCATGGAGAAAAGAATCGCCGCCGTGATGGTGCCCTTAGACATCGGTTGGAATGACGTGGGGTTGTGGTTTTCGTTATGGGAGATCGCCGAACACGATAATAAGGGAAACTTTGCCAAGAGGCGGGCAATTCTGGAGGACAGCGCGGGTTGCTACGTGCATTCGGAGCGGTCTCTTGTCTAAACGTTGGCGTCAAGGATCTCATTATCATTAATACCCCTGATGCGCTTCTTGTCGCCAACAAAGACCGATCACAGGAGGTGTCGCAAGTTGTTGCCAAGCTGAAGCAGTTGAACCGTATAGAGCTGGAGCAGCAACTAAGGAATCATCGGCCGTGGGGGTACTTCGAGACGCGTCGCCATGGGCCAGGCTTCCAAGTGAAGCTCCTGCATGTCAAGCGAGGTGGCAAGCTCTCAATGCAGAAGCACTTTCGACGTTCCGAACATTGGATCGTCGTGCGCGGAAGGGCTCTAGTTACGATCGATGGGATCGGGAGGTACTTAGAGGAGAATCACTCTGGCTACATTTCCGCCACCTAATGGCATCGACTCGAAAATCCAGGCACAGTTCCTCTGGAACTGATTGAAGTTCAAATCGGATCGTATTTTGGGGAAGGCGACATTGTCCGCAGCCATGACATATATAAAAGAGCGCCCGACGAGACGGAATGAGCAGCCTCAGTGCGACTTACGCCCCTCGTTGTGGATCGCGCTGATCGCCCTTGGCCGAAAAGTCGTTGCAGGGCTAAGCTATCTGACGTTGAACGGAGAGCCGGTCGGGCAGGTGATAGCGCTTGAATTCGAGCACCTCGGATAGGATGTATTGTTTGCCAGCGGGGCGAATGCACGATTTGTTGGCCGATTGCGCATTCGTTCTATGCCCCAAGCCGAGAATGCGTCTCTCAGATCAGCTCACAGCCGCGGGCCAGGGTTTGCTTGATCACGGCATCGAGTGAGAATTCGCGTTCCACCATGAGGCGTCCGGCCGCGCCATATCGCGCGCACAATTCTGGCCGCGCTATCGACTCGCGGAGGGCCCTTGCGAGGGCTTCGGTATTGCAAGGCGGTACGAGCCATCCATTTTCACCATGGTGGACGACCTCGCGGCAACCAGGGACGTCGGTTGCCACAATCGCACGTGCGCTTGCTGCGGCTTCCAGTAATGATTTAGGCAGTCCCTCTCCATAAAAAGTGGGCAGGCAGACAACGCTGGCTATGTTGAGAACCTGCGCCATGTCATCACGCCAGCCCCAATACTCGACCTGTCCAGCGCGCACGTAAGGTTGGATCATCTCGCACGTGACCGCAGCCGGGCTGGCCGTATCCGGGGCGCCGACCAACGCGAATCTTGCGTCAATCCCATCTGACTTTAGCAGCGCAGCGGCCTGCATGAATTCTAGAATACCCTTTGAGACGATGAGGCGCGCGGGAAGGACAACGAGAGGAGGGCCCGGTGGCGGTGCTCGGGTTGAGTACGCCTTGGGATCAACGCCGGAACCCCGTATGAGGCGGATGGCTTCGGGCCGCACAAGCCGTTGGTTGGACAGAACCGATGCATCATCCTTGTTTTGCACGATGACGCGCGTCTTGACGCCAGACAATGCATTACGAAGCGCAATCTTTATGAGCGGTCGCAGCATCCGCGCCTTGGCGCTTTCGGAACTAAAGGTCCAGCCCAGTCCCATAATCGCGTTGATGACTGCCTTTGTTCCAGAGAGCCGGGCAGCAAGCGTACCATAGGTGATCGGCTTCATTGCCACGTTGTGCAGTAGGTCAGGCGACTCGCCACGAATGAGCGTCACAAGTTCTGCCATCGAACGGAATTCGCGGATAGGATGTAGTCCGGAGCGCGAGAGGGAAATTGGCAAGAGCCCAATTCCAGCATCGCGTATCGTATCACCATGGCATTGCACCCGAGTGGCGACCGAAACGTCGAAACCAGCGGCCTTTGCCGCAATTGCAAGCGACAGCCGATGGGAAATGAAGTACCAGTCTTCCGTGACGAGATACAGCAGTTTCAACCGACGTGGCATCTTAAGGACTCGCCGATATTGCTGCCGGCGGAAGCGGTTCCACGGCAGGTTGATGCGACTCATTCCAGGCTTGGAACATAAGGATGCCCCAGAGCTGGTGTTGCAGATTGCGATATCCCTCTTGATGTGCTCGCCATGCATTTCGGACCGGCTTGGGATCAAAAAAGCCTTCCGCAGCGAGCCGCCGTTCATCGAGTAGGGCCTCAGCCCAGTCTTTGAGGGGTCCCCTAAGCCAACTGTCGATGGGGACCCCGAATCCCATCTTCGGCCGCTCGAATAAGTTTGGGGGGACGTGGCGCTTAAGCAATTGACGAAGCGGCCACTTCGAACGGCCTCCGTGCCTGAGGATCTCAAGTGGCAGGGTCCAGGTGAACTCAACGAGTCGATGATCGAGAATTGGCACGCGGCATTCCAGACCCACGGCCATTGAGGCGCGGTCAACTTTTGCAAGAACGTCATCTGGTAGGTAGCCGACAATGTCGAGAAACATCATAAGTCGTGTTTGATCTGTGATCTGTCTTTCGCGGCCAGAGGGCAAAAGAGATGTCTTGGGTTCTATACCGCCGATAACAACGTCATCGGGCCGCTGCCAGATGGATATGAGAGCCGCATATACTTCTTCGGCTGTGCTAAGACCGATGATGCTTGCCGCCTTATGCAGTTTGTCGCCAACAAGTTGTGGCTTCATGCGCGCCGGCAGCAAGCGCATCGGAAATCCAAGCAACCGATTCCATCGATCCGGTGGGATGCCATGTGCTAGGTTGGAGGACACGCGGCGGAGGCGTTTGGGGATCTTCGAAAGTAGTGGCCAAAGTTTGTGGGCCAGGTGGTAGCGTGTGTAGCCGGAGAACAGCTCATCACCGCCATCACCCGATAGCGCGACGGTAACGTGTTTGCGTGCTAGCTGTGAAATAAGAAATGTAGGGATCTGCGATACGTCGGCGAATGGCTCGCTATAGAGAGTGGGTAACCGTGGCACAACTGCCATGGCCTCCTTCATCGTTACATAAAGCTCTGTATGTTGTGTCCCAAGGTGCTCGGCGACGGCTTTCGCGTGCTCAGCCTCGTTATATCCCTCCTCATTGAATCCAATTGAAAAAGTTTGGACGGGGCATGTACTAATCGCCTGCATCAGCGATACGACGGTCGAGGAGTCAATCCCGCCTGAAAGAAAGGCTCCGAGCGGAACGTCAGCTATCATTTGTCCCGAAATCGACCGGCGTATCAGCTTTTCGCAATGATCCACCGCTTCGACTGGGCTGCCTCGGAATGGATTGCGAGCGCCACGAGCGGCAGCCTCTGCCGCGCTCCAGTACGTTTCGAGCCGCACGATGCGCGCGCCGGCATTCAGGACGCAATAGCTACCGAGCGGAAGCTTAGCAATGCCCTTGTATATCGCGTGTGGGGCGGGAACGTAGTTGTGGCGCAGTAGGAGGCAGAGGGCGCCACGATCAATTTCTCCTTCCCAGTCCGGGTGTTGGCTGAGCGCACGGAGCTCCGACCCGAAGAGGAAAGTTTGCCCAGACCAACCATAGTAGAGCGGCTTCTCTCCCAGTCGGTCTCGGCAAAGTACCAGCGTTCGTTCACTTCTATCCCAGAGCGCGAAAGCAAACATGCCGACGCACCGCTTAAGAGCGCGTCGACTGCCCCATGCGCTGATGGCCTCGAGCAGCACCTCAGTATCACAATGACCGCTCCATGATGTCGTATGGCCGGTTTGTTCAAGTTCCGTCCTGATTTCGACGTGATTGTAAATCTCACCATTGAATACAATGACCCAGCGACCCGAATGAGATAGCATGGGTTGATGGCCGGCGGGCGAGAGATCGACAATGGCGAGGCGCCGGTGGCCAAGCGCTACGCCCGATTCGGTGTCAACCCAAACGCCATGGTCGTCGGGCCCCCGGTGAGAGATCGCATTGACCATGCGGCTTGCGATCACCTTCTCATCATCGCGATGTCCAGCCTGTCCGATGAACCCAGCGATACCGCACATCCAAAAATTGACTCCCATATTGACGTTGGTTGCACGGACGGTTCCACGGCGGCAACAACTGTGCCGAAACGATTATCATGGACGCCAGGGCAATTTGACGTAATCTGCGGCGGATTTTCCACAATGATTTTGAGCTACAATCGCGATCAACGGTTGAACTTCGTTTGTGAGGGCTCGCTGCTCCGTATTTGCCCTTTTCCGCGGATTCTTTTGTTGCGATACATATGCGGCGGCACGTCTTTAGTCTTGCCCGGAATTCTAAGGGAACTAAGAGCTTTTGACCGACCGAGAGTGGTTACTATGCAGTGCGGTTGAGTCGCGTTTCGATGGGACTTAGCATGGATTCAGAGAATCTGGGGACGGGGACATGTTCTCAAGCGATCTTGACGCGATCCGGCATCCGATTTCCACACGCAGTTGGGGCATCATTCTTGGCTCCGTGATCATGGTTTCTGTTGGCGCCGCTCTCGTAAGCGCGCGAACAATTCCTTTCATGTTAGCCGCAACCGTCGCAGCCTATATGGCCGCTGCGCCCTTGCGAGGAAAATCAAGTCTTCTGTTACCGCGACTTGGACCGGTCGGTCTGCATCTGGCTACGTTTTTGCTCTTTGCGGCGGCTAGCGCGTTTTGGTCGATCGAGCCTGGGTTGTCGATCTTTAAGACAGGTCTGGCTATTCTCATCATGCTTGGCACGATTGTTTTGTCACAGCTAATTGCGAGTGAGACGCCCTCGAACCTGCTTCATATGGGCGAGGGCGTGTGGGTGGGGTTTCTCGTAGGATCGTTGTATTTTTTGGTCGAACTTGTGACCGATCAGAGCATCAAAATCTGGCTGTTCAATTTGATTGACATCGATCCTTCAGTTCTCAGACCGGCCCGATACTTTAAGTGGTCCGGGGAGCAACTTGTCTCAATCTCGCTCAGCGACCTAACCCGAAACGCGGCGCCAATCATGCCCTTTCTTTGGCCTGCAGCATTGGCCATGCAAGGTACACTGGTTGGGTCGACGAGAACTGTCGCCGCCACTGGCATCATAACTCTTGCCGGTATCGTTGTATTTCTTTCTCCACATGAGACCTCGAAGTTGGCATTTCTGGCCGGTCTTGCGATTTTCGGCTGCACCTTTGCTGCTCCACGCCTTGTTGCGCGTGTAGCTGCGATCGGTTGGGTGTGCGCATGTCTCGCGGTGGTGCCGGCAGCATTGCTTGCCTATAGGCTAGATCTGGGGAACGCTTCGTGGCTGCAACATACGGCGCGCGTGCGCATCGTCATTTGGAACTCAACTGCCGAGCAAATTCTCCAAGCGCCGCTGTTTGGTATCGGTGCACATATGACCTACGTGCAAGGTCCAAAGTTGGAAGAAGCGAACGAGGCCAATCGAGAAAGTCACAATTATAAGATGTTTTCGCGTCATGCGCACAATGTGTTTTTGCAGACCTGGTTGGAGCTCGGCATGGTGGGGGCCGTCCTGCTAACGTTAGTCGGGCTTTCCCTCGTAGAGGCGATCCGCGCCTTAGGTCGCGCTTCTCAGCCCTATGCGTACGCAACCTTTGCGTCAGCGGCAGTGGTCGCAGCTTTTAGCTATGGCATGTGGCAGATTTGGTTTATGGCGATGTTTGGCTATTGTGTCGCTCTATTTTGGATCGGTCGCAGCTTATCTTCGAAATGAGCCGATTTTGTTGGGCATCATAGCTACGGCCAATCTCGATTAATGCGCATATGATTCCTGGCAGCGTCGCGGTGAGGACATCGGCTTGAAGCCACGAAAATCCGAATGCCAATGATGCGTCAGGGAACAGTATTCGTCTCAGGAACAACCGGGTTTATTGGCGCCGCGGCAGTCCGTGCTTTCGCGAAAGCAGGGTTCTACGTTCGTGCCGGAACGCGTTCCTCCAACTTTGGTTCGCGCATCGTCCCACGTGCCCATGAGGTCATAACCCATGGCAACCTCGAGCACGAGAGTCGCTGGCCGCAGATCCTCAACGGTAGTGACGTTGTTGTTCACATTGCCGGTCCAGCCCATCTCAGTCTCGGGCCGACCGAGATCCCTGCAGCGCAGCGCGCCATCATAGAGGGCACAAAGAACCTGGCGGCCGGTGCGGCAAGGGCCGATGTCAAACGCTTCGTCTATCTCAGCTCAGCACATGTGTTCGGCTCTCAGAGCCCGCCCGGGCGCCCATTTCGCGAAGTTGATCAGCCGCGCCCCCAAAGCCATTATGCCGTAGCCAAACAGCGGGCCGAACAGGAGGTCATTCGTGCAGCGACCTGGAATGACATGGACTATGTCATTGTCCGGCCGCCAATGGTCTACGGCCCCGGCGCACCCGGAAATTTTTCGCGATTGTTACGTCTTGTGGACTCATCCTGGCCCCTGGCGCTAGGGGGCGCCCGGGCGTTGCGCAGCTTCATTGGCATCGACAATCTGACTTCCGCACTCCTCGTTGCTGCGGAGCATCCCGCAGCAGCCAATGGTCTTTTCAACATCAGCGACGGCGAGGACTGCTCGACAGCCGAAATGATTAAGCTTTTTGCGCAAGCACAGACTCGTAGGGCGCGGCTATTTTGGGTGCCTCGAACCTTGTTGCTAATTGGTGCGTCTCTGATGGGCAGACGCGCCGATTTCGACAAGATCTTCCAGCCGTTTCAGATCGACAGCTCACACTTCAGAAACGCTACAGGGTGGAGGCCCCCTTTGTCCCTGAGTGAGGGGATCTGTGATGCGATCAAAAATCCGCCTGGCTCGCAACCGCACCGTGCTTGAAGGCTGAGACGGGAGATCATAGTTCCACCTAATGAGGCGTGGCGCCGTATTGCGGGGATCCACAGCATGACAGCGCATCGTTACCCGAGGTTGCAGACTCACTAAAATGCCGCTTATTGAGGGTTAGGGACAGCGGACTCAGTGTCAGGCTGGGAGACAAAGGTTGCCGCCGCTGTTGCTGGATCCCCCGGTGCGTTTTGGACATCGAAGGTGGCAATTGCGCCTATTTCGAACAAGAGACCTGATCGAATAGGGCTTCGGAGAGAGGGGGATTACCATGCCAGATATTCGCTTCTTGGCCGTGTGCTTTTATGCCTTTGCCGTCTCGGCCATGGTGGTCTACGCATTTGCCACGACGGGGCTACGCGATTTGTGCCTGGATCGGCCGAATGATCGCTCTAGCCACGAGCACCCCACGCCGAGATGCGGCGGGGTCGGCGTCGCGTTTAGCGCGGTGTCTGC
>JAUVPN010000167.1 GCA_030598645.1 Hyphomicrobium sp.
AAGACTAGAGTTGCCCTCTCAGCATGAGAGAATGTTGAAAGATCCGAACATTCCGCTCCTGGATCGCATTGACCAGTTCGAATGTCGGCAGCGACTGGCTGGCGCTCGACGCATAATCGATCGTCGTTGCATAGCCGTAGGCGTCAAAATCCTCCTCGAACATCTCAATGACCTTTCTTGCGACCGTGGGCGTATAGAGGCTTGTTCCGAAGTGAAAGGGCGTGTCGTTGAGCCGTGCGAGCCCCGGCCACGCAACACCGTGCGCCTCGATGTGCCGGACCAATTGCGTAACATCCCGCGACAGGTCCTCGAGCTTGATCACCAGGTTGTAGTTCAAAACGCCCGGCAGCAGCAGCTGATGCTGAAGCTGCCAGTGATGATTGGTGAACTTCGGAAATTCGACCCGATAAAGATGATCGACGAACTCGGCAAACAGGGCGTGAAGATACCGCCAATCGGCACGGTAACGGGGAAAATCGAGATGCCGCAGGATCGGCGCCTTCGGCGAAATCGATCGACACAACACACGATCCGCCCATGCCGATGCGAGCCGCCTGAATGGATCCCGCACCAGACAAAAGCGGAGATAGCTGCTTGAGTTCAAGATCGCGGCAAGCTCGCCCGCAGACAGCTGCGACAGGGTCGGCACATCGAAAAGTTGCCGATCGTGGATTACCAGTGCCGGCGTCTTGGCCGCCATTTTAGTGTGCTGCATCGATCGAAAGTCGATGCCGCTGAGCGCAGCGATGGAATGCTTGAATGACGTGCACGCAACCTTTGGCGTCTCGACATAAACGAGCGACAAGTCCCGCAGAACATAACTTGCATAATCCAATCGGCGGCGCTGTTTCTGAGTAAGCTCCATGCCCTCCGCCCCTCGCCCTAAAGCTTTTTCAACGCGTGCATCGCTCCCACGGTGCGTAGAGACTGGAAACCGCCGCTTGCGGTCAAATCCTCGACAACGCGATGCGGGCCGCCTTTGCGATCTGATGCATCATCAAAGACCACGACCCCGCCAGCAACCAAGAACGCCGACCAGGCATTGATATCCGCCCGCACAGCCTCGTAGCGGTGATCACCATCGATGTAGAGCAACCCGATAGGCTCCTGCCAGGCAAGTGCGGCCTGAGAACTCGTCAAATTGACGAGCGCGGCACGATGTGTGAACCCCGAAGCCAGCATGTTGCGATAATAGGCTTCGCGGTCGGCTGGTCCGAACTTGCCGCCGTAAACCCCGACATGGGAGCTATGCGGGTCCACCGAATACACCTTTCGATCGTCGTGTGCCGACTGGCTTGCTCCGAGACTGAGCGCGATTGTCGAGCGTCCGCGATAGCAGCCGATTTCGACGATGTCGGCGGGTGCTTCTCGCGCAAGGAATGTCTCCGCGTCTACCAGTGTGAGCTTCCGATCTTGTTCGTCGCACCAGCGCCAGTATCTGATGTAAAACTCAGTCCAGGTCGCAGACCTGCTCCCAAATCAATTCTGGCCTACTTCGCGTCTCGCGTATAGCGTGCAGCCATGATCATTCATGCTAGGCGCTTGATCTTTGTTCATGTTCAAAAGACTGGCGGTAATGCCATTAGCACCGCTCTGAGCCAGAATCCAGATTGTGCCGAGAAGCATTTCTTCGCCCGCGATCTTCGCGAACGATACGGTACCGATGTCTGGAACGCCTATTTCAAGTTTGCATTCGTGCGAAATCCGTGGGACCGGCTGGTGTCCTGGTGGTCGATGGTCGATGCTCGACGAGCGGCCTTTGCGGACGGAATGCCACTCAACAAATTTTCTCGCTTCGTCCTTGAGAGGGCTACAACATTCGAAGAGTTCCTTGAAAATTGCGATGACGAGATCGTCGACGCGGACGGGCGCAAATGGATCTACCGAAATCAGCTGGACTACCTGACGGACTCGTCGGGTCGACAGATGGTCGATTTTGTTGGCCGCTTCGAAACGCTTCAACAGGATTTCGACACCATCGCACGGAAGACCAATGGCAGGCCGGTGCCCCTTCCGCACGTTTACAGGTCGCAGCATCCCCACTATTCTGAATATTTCACGCCCACGCTTGCCGAGAAGGTAGCGCATCGGTTCGAACGCGACATCAACGCGTTTGGCTACGTCTTTGGAAGATAGCTCTTCAGGCCAGCATAGGCTGGTTAAGTTACGGTCGGCTACCCGCAAAAATCTAGCCGTGCCACCCCGCATTCCAATCTAACGTGAACGACTTCCGGAGCCCATGATTACTTTCTGTGGACAAGGGTGCGCAGACTCATTCCTGAGTGGTATTATCATCGCGTTCCCTCCAAAGCGGCCCAAAGGTGTAGCGTGCGGCCGTTGCTGCCGCAGGTCGGCAAGCGTTGCTGCTGAACCAGTTTGTTGATCAAAGAATTGGGGGACAGATGTCGCGCATAAGCGTTCTCATGCCGGTCTATAACCACCCGAGTTACGTGGGACTGGCGATTGAGAGCATCCTTTCACAGTCTTTCGACGATTTCGAGTTTCTCTTGATGGACGACGGTTCTCAGGAGGAAACACGGGGCATCCTGCAAGAGTATAGCAAGAGGGATAGCCGCATCCGGCTTTATTTGCGGCCGCATCGCGGCATTTGTGCAACTCGAAACGAACTATTGGCAGAGGCAAGCTCGACGTTTGTGGCTTGGATCGATTGTGACGATGTCGCCACCCCGGATCGATTGGGCCGGCAAATTGAGGTGATTTCTCGCGATAAGGATCTATGGGTTCTTGGTACCGCCGTGACAATGATTGATGAACGCGGGCGCCAACTACGAACGATCCGCCCGGTCCAAGGTGCCGATGAAGTGGCTCGTCAGATGATGCGAGCCAGCAAGGTGGCACAATCCTCCTCGATGATGCGCCGGGAACCGATCCTCGCTTTAGGCGGCTACCGCGCGGCTTATGAAACGACGGAGGACTATGATCTATTTTTGCGGATCTCCGAGCGTGCCAAGCTGGACAATATAGATTTCGTCGGTTTGCACATGCGCAGCCACAGCGAGAGAGCGTCCGCCAAGCACAGCATCTACCAAGCTGCCCTTGCAAATATGGCCCAGGCGACCCATGTGCGTCGCGTTGCGGGTCTTTCCGATCCGACGGATATGCTGAAGGAACCCCCGGCGCTTTTTGACGATCCTATCCTTGACGATCTGCTCGGCGACACAATCACGATCTATCGCGTGCTAAAGTGCGTTGAGGAGTGGACTGGCGATCCCGCGGCGCACCTTGAAACGTTGGTGAATTCTAACATCCAGCGCAAACAACGTAGCGCCTTTCAGCGAGCAATCGTTGATTTGGTGCGGCGTCGCCCTCTTGACCTCATGAGCGTGAAGGCAATTTTGAAGGCCGCTACGATGGGACCAGTTCGCCTCATCCAACAGTTTTGGGCGTGGCAGCCGCAGCAATGAAACATTCGGGTGCGAGAAACCATCGCATGGAATGGACGGCGAACGATCGCGCCGCCCAGAGCGCATCTGGGCGCACATGCCTGTTGGTATTGGGCATGCATCGCTCAGGAACAAGCGCATTGACGGCAGTCCTAAATATTGGTGGTGCGGCTCTGCCGCATTCGCTCTTGGGGCCGCGCCGAGGCAATGAAGGTGGGCACTGGGAGCCAGAGCGTCTCGTGCTCTATCACGACCTGCTTCTGAAAGAGCTTTCCAGCAATTGGTATGATTGGCGACCCCTTGAGATTGCGGGTCTCTCTAGCGACCGGCGGAGAAGGGTCACACAAGAGATCGGCGAGCTTCTCACGGCTGAATTTGGCAATGCGTCTCTCTTCATCGTGAAAGATCCTCGCATTTGTCGTTTCACCGGCCTGTTCATCGACTCCCTGGAAAATGCGGGCATTGATGCACGCGCCGTACATGTCATCCGCCACCCACTTGAGGTCGCAGACTCATTGATGAAACGGGATCAGTTTACGCAAGCGGATGGCGCGCTGCAGTGGCTAAGGCATGTACTCGACAGCGAAGGAGAGACTCGAGGACGTCCTCGGGTTTTCCTGAGCTACGAAACGTTGCTGGATGACTGGCGCGTTACTCTGGAGCGCATAAGCGAGTCTCTTGATGTTGCTTGGCCCAATGCAACCGAGGACATTGAAAAGCAAATCGCGCAGTTCATTAGCCCGGGTCAGCGTCATCACGCGCGCACGAGTGACGACGTTGAGAGTGACCCTGCCTTGCGCTCTTGGATCGGCGAGACCTATTCGGCGCTGCTCAAGTTGGAGCAGGATCCTCATTCGCAAGACGCTATGTCAGCACTCGATACCGTTCGCCGAGAGTTCAATCGGGCCGCCCCCATCCTGTTTCGTCTGCAGTCCGAGCTAGCACCTGAAAGAAAGCCCCAAAAGCCACGCAAAAGGCAGTGGGAACGCGTCACCCGGCGGTTCGGTCTGCGCAATTGAGGGGGCGGTGTTCTGTTCGGCCGGGTTCTTCAAGGGCAATCATAGCCAAGCTCCTCAAGAAAGAGGAGGTCCTCGCGGGTAAAGCAAGATGCCTCGTGCACCCGATGCCGCCCAATGCTTGTCGGCTCATTCACAAGATCCGCGGCTGCCAAGACCACAGCCTCGTCGCCGTCTACCCCCAAGAAGGAAAATATGCGCCGCACTTCGGCGATTGGATTTGCGACGAGATCCTCAAACCGCAGCAGCATGAAGTCGCCGTCTGGGAGCGTGGAAGCCCATCGGAGTATGCGACGGTGCGCCGCCACCCAATAAGACAAGGAAACGCGCGGGGTTCTATCCACTGGCCGCTGCAGCAGCTCCACTCCCCACAACTCCAATTGGTTCTAATTGGCGCTGAACGCCATTTCGGCGCCATTACAATGCCGTGCGTCCACACTCCTCGCTTGGCTACAAGCTGAATGCCGATGGCGGGATTTCGATCCACATCGCCGAGAAAAAACCGGATGACGTTCCCGAGGAAAACTGGCTGCCGATCAAGCGCGGTGACTACAGTGTAGACGTTATAATGCGTATCTATGAGCCGGACCTGGAACGCTACAAGAAATGGACGCCGCCGAAAGCGGAGCGGATTAAGTGATTTTGCCATGACCGCCCACGAAGCGGCACAAGGTCCTGCGCGATCCGTTGTTTGGCCTTCGATGTCCGCTTAGTGGTAACCGCAAACGACGAGCGTCCATGGGAGGACATGCATCTAATGGCGGCGTGCCGCGATAATGTTATCGCCAATTCTAGTTTCAGTTGGTGGGGGGCCTGGCTGAATGCACACCCAGATAAAACCGTAATCGCACCGCGCCGTTGGTTTCAACGAGAAACCATGCTGCAAAAGTCTGTTGTCGATCTCATTCCGGATGGCTGGGTAACATTGTGATGCTTTGCGTCACAGTGAGATCATCTGGAGCACGAAAAAGCTTGGCGGCGCGTTAGTTCTCAAGGCTATCGGCCACGCCGCGTACGTAGGCAGCGTAGCCCGATTTGCCCATGCGATCGAGCCAAGGCTTGAGTTCGGCCCCAGTGATAAGGCCCGACCGCAGCGCGATCTCTTCGGGACACGCAATCTTCTGGCTTTGGCGTCTTTCGATGGTGGCGACAAAATTTCCAGCATCCGACAGAGAGTCGAAAGTGCCAGTGTCGAGCCAGGCGAAACCGCGCCCTAGTTGTTCAACATGAAGCCGCCCAGCCTCCAGATAGATTCTGTTGAGATCGGTGATTTCCAACTCGCCGCGATCAGAAGGCCTGATCTGTCGCGCGAATTCCACGACGTCGCCATCATAGAAATAGAGCCCCGTTGCGGCCCAGCTGGATTTGGGCCGCTGCGGCTTCTCTTCAATGCTGGTCGCCCGGCCATCGCGGTCGAAATCCACAACGCCATAGCGCGCCGGGTCCGCGACCTCGTAGGCAAATATCGTGGCGGCGCCCTGGCGCTGCCGGGCGGTTAAAAGAATCTCCGAGAGCCCGTGTCCATAGAAAATGTTGTCGCCCAAAATCAGCGCCGACGGCTCATTACCAATGAATGAAGCGCCGATGAGGAGGGCCTGGGCAAGCCCTTCAGGCTTCGGTTGCACGGCATAGGTCAACCGGATGCCGAACTGCGATCCATTGCCGAGCAGTGCCTGGAACAGCGGCTGATCGTGAGGCGTCGTTATAATGAGTATGTCCCGGATGCCGGCAAGCATCAGCACGGACAGCGGATAATAGATCATCGGCTTGTCGTAGACGGGCAGCAATTGCTTCGAGATGCTGAGAGTGAGTGGGTAAAGCCGCGTACCACTCCCGCCTGCAAGGATAATCCCCTTCAATGCGCCCCCCTGACTGGTGCTGACGGAGCATTGCAGCT
>JAUVPN010000086.1 GCA_030598645.1 Hyphomicrobium sp.
AAAAGCGCCACGGAGGCGGACATCCGTAGGGCATTTCGCAAGCTTGCAAAAGAACTGCATCCTGATCTCAATCCGACGAACCGCGTTGGAACTGAGGAAAGATTCAAAAAACTCTCCTCGGCCTACGAACTCCTAAGTGATCCTCAAAAGCGCCGGGCGTTCGATCGCGGCGAAATCGATTCACACGGCGAGCCACGCCGGGATGGTTCTCGCCGCTACGCCGGGGGAGCAGCGCAAGGCGCTAGGGCCGGCGCCAGGACGGGCTTTGAAGAATTTGACGTGGGTGACGTCTTCTCTGACATCTTCGGCGGCACCCGCTCCGGTCGCGCAGGCGCGCGCAGTGGCTTCAGCGTCAAAGGCCCCGACGTGCGCTATACGTTGGAGATAGATTTTCTAGAAGCGGCCTCAGGGACCAAGAAGCGTGTCACACTGCCCGAAGGTGGCGTTCTCGATCTCAGCATTCCGCCAGGTGTTGGCGATAGCCAGGTGCTGCGACTTAAGGGCAAGGGCGCCTCTGGTTTCGGAGCCGCAGATCGGGGCGACGCGCTCGTTGAAGTACGAGTACGCCCGCATGCCCAGTTTCAGCGTTCTAACGACGACATACTGCTAGAGGTACCGATATCCATCGACGAGGCCGTACTCGGTGCCAAGATCGAAGTGCCGACAATAGGCGGGCGCGTGCAGCTCTCAATTCCTAAGGGCACGAATTCCGGCCGCGTCTTTCGCCTAAAGGGCAAGGGGATCAAATGTGTCGGTAGGTCTGAGGCCGGCGACCAACTCGTTACCGTACGTATCGTTCTGCCTGACACGATCGACGATAGTCTTGCCTACTTCTTTTCTGAGTGGCGTCAGAAAAATGGCTACGATCCCGGACGGGGTTAAGGAATTGTCACCTCTCTTGCTACGACGGCACCGCCGTCGAGTGTCAGCGCAATCTCGCCGCGCTTCAACCGCAGTGCGTCCTCACCGAAAAGGCGTCGCCGCCAGCCCTTAAGGGCGGGAATGTCTGGCTCGGTTTCCAAAGCGATGCGTTCCAGGTCTGCCGACCCGGCGATAAGTCGAGGTGCAACCTTATGGCGGGCCGCCGAGGCTTTCAGCAGAACGCGTAATAGATCAAGCAGCGCGCTTGCTTCCGCCGAAAGCTGCTGGCCGCGGCTGATGGGCGGTAGCGTTTTCGTATCGCGTGCTAAACCGAGCTTTACGGCGTCGATGATCTCCTTGGCTCGTGCTGAGCGCGAGAAGCCTTCGCTCAGGGTTCTCAGCTCGCTCAGCTTATTGGTGCTAGTCGGGGCCTGATTTGCGATATCATAAAGGGCCTCGTCGCGCAGAATTCGCGAGCGAGGCACGTCCTGCCTCTGGGCTATCCGTTCCCTCCAAGCGGCAAGTTCCATAAGGACAGCCAGCGATTTCCGATTTCTGACCCGCAATTTGAGACGCTGCCAGGCATTCTCAGGATGTGATTCGTACGTTCCGGAGTCTGTCAGAACGCTCATCTCCTCGTTGAGCCAGGTTGACCGGCTGGAGACTTCCAGCTCGCGCTTTAGGTGGTAGTAAATGTCGCGCAAGTGCGTGACGTCTGCCAGTGCGTAATGCAGCTGCTTTTCAGAAAGTGGCCGTCGGCTCCAATCAGTGAAGCGTGATGATTTGTCGAGATCAGTACCCGTCACCCGTTTCACTAGATTGACGTAGCTAATAGATTCCCCAAAACCGCAGACCATCGCCGCGATTTGCGTGTCGAACACCGGGTGGGGCACCAGTCCGGTCTTGGCAAAAACGATTTCGATGTCCTGGCGTGCGGCGTGAAACACTTTGACGACGCCCTCGTTTGCCATCAACTCCCAGAAAGGGGCAAGGTCGATCTCCTCCGCGAGAGGGTCGACAATGAGAGCTTCCCCTGGCACCGCCAGCTGCATAAGGCAGAGCTGTGGCCAGAAGGTCTGCTCGCGCAAGAATTCAGTGTCGACCGCGACGAAGTCGCTTGTCGACAGGCGTTGACAGGCCGAGGCGAGGTCAGTGGAGGAATTGATAATCTGCATGCGGTCGGGGATATAGCGCATCGAGCATGGGTTGTCGCGGCCTACGATAACTTTGTGTTCACTAGTGAACGCCCCGATTATCGTCTATTTGCAGCAATGGCCATTCGCAGCCCTGTGGTGGATGCTCATTTCGTGTATCGGGAAGAAACATCCGAAAATATTTCTTAATTAGTCGCAACAGCAATTGTTTATAAAAAATTTTCGTAATTACGCACCGAATTTTAAATAAATTATCTTCAAATTGAAATTGTTTTTTCGCGCCTCCGGGCCGCTGCATCCGAATAGTCGAGGTTAATTAGTTATGTTGCGTAAGCTCATCCCAATCACGCTAATTGTGTCGGGGCTCGCGTTCCCGGCACTAATTAAGATCACGAACATTGGTTCCGCCGAGTCATCGGCCGAGCCAAATATCTCCGTCTCTGAAGTCGCGGCTCGTCATACAAAAGTATTCGAGGCTGCTCGCAATACGGAGATCAACGCCTCCATCGCGCGCGTTAAGGCTCAGCGTCTGAAGGCGTTTGAGGCTGCGCGTAATGCGGAGATTGATGCTTCCATCGCACGTGTTGCCTTCCATCGCGCTCGCAATGCGGAGATCAAGTCTTTAATCGCGCGCATTAAGGGTCGTGCATCCTTGGAGACAGGGACAATTAGCATCCCCAATTCGAGTGCTTTAACCGGCGTGCCTGACGGAGCGCCACCTCTTTAATGCAGGCTAGTGCGCGCGGCGCCAAGGATGGTGCTGGGTTCGGCGATTGTTCCCGCCTGCAATAACACAACGATGCTATCGTAATCTTTGAACTGCGCCGCCGGCACCTTGAGTACGGCGGCGCGGCCGTTCCACGTTCCGATGGGGATAATGTCGCGCACGATGTTAGTGTAGATTACCTTGCGGTTTGCATTTTCGCCTCGCCCGATGGCGACTTGGCGTGCTTCCAGCACCGGCATCAGCACGACCGTGCCGCGTGCTACGACATCGTCATGTGTCGCATCAAGAGACACGATAATGTCGCTGGCTCCGCGCTCCACGCTCATTGGAATGCGCAAGCTCTTAGATGTCTCGGCGACGGCCTGATCGATGCCAGAGCGCCGCGAGCCTACCGCGTGCTGCGTTCCGTTCACAACTGCTTGCGGCGTATAAACCTTCCCATCGCCGCGCGCACCTGCATACGCCACCTGGCGTTTCGTGAAAGCGGGCTTAGCGAGCGTATCCTTCCAGCCTAGTCGATCCCAATAGTCTACCGGGAGAGATATTGTGATGATTTCGGGATCGTTTGCCATTGTGGCGAAAAGCTCGTCAGCTGGCGGGCACGAAGAGCAGCCCTGGCTGGTGAATAGCTCGATGACCGCGCGCGGTTGCTCGGCGACTGCATTCGAGAGAGTTATGGAGTAGAAAAATAATGGCGCAAAGAACAGTAAGCGGGCAGGCAAAAGCGATATCGTCATTCCCAGCTCCGGGCACGGTTTGTAGCATAGTTTTCTATTCGGCTCGCAGGCACCCTCTGTTACGCGCGCCAACTTCTCAAGTGTGGTGCGCCTATTATGCTTGTTGGTCGCAATAGCACTTAAGTTTGTCGAGAATTCGCACCGCCTTGGGTCGCGGCAAACTGTCATTCCGAGCTGTAGGCCTAGCTCCGTGCGGCGGGGCAAAAAGCGAAGCGAGCCTTGACAACCTGATGACCCCATGCGCTTTTCCCGCGACTTGAAATGACTAAAGCGGCACCGGGGCGAGACGGCACGATGGCTGAGCCGAACGCGAAAAAGCGATCCGAGAAAAAGACGTTTGAGGGCGACCTTCACCGTTACCGCTCGCATACTTGCGGGCAACTAAGGTCGGGGGACATTGACAATGAGGTGCGCCTTTCAGGCTGGGTCCATCGGGTGCGCGATCACGGCGGCCTTTTGTTCGTCGACTTACGCGACCACTACGGTGTCACCCAGGTCGTCGCTGATCCCGACAGTCCGGCTTTTAAGGTCGCCGAAACTGTGCGCGCCGAATGGGTCATCCGCGTCGATGGCAAGGTCCGCGAGCGCCCTGAAGGAACGCGGAACCCCGAGTTACCGACCGGCGAGGTCGAAATTTTTGCCAGCCAGATCGAGGTTCTCTCGGAGGCCAAGGAAGTCCCCGTTCCCGTCTTCGGTGAGCCTGACTATCCGGAAGATCTTCGCCTGCGCTACCGCTTCCTCGATTTACGGCGCGAAACGTTGCACAATAACATAATGCTGCGCAACGAGATCATTGGATCTATCCGGCGGCGCATGCGGGATGGTGGTTTCTTTGAGTTCCAGACACCAATCCTGACGGCTTCATCACCAGAAGGAGCGCGCGACTTTCTTGTCCCCTCGCGCCTGCATCCTGGTAAGTTCTACGCCCTGCCCCAAGCTCCGCAGCAGTTCAAACAGTTGATAATGATTGCCGGTTTCGACCGCTACTTCCAGATCGCGCCCTGCTTTCGAGATGAGGACGCGCGAGCCGACCGCTCACCCGGTGAGTTCTATCAGCTCGACGTTGAGATGAGCTTTGTTACACAAGACGATGTGTTCGAGGCGATCGAGCCGGTCATGCATGGCGTGTTCGAGGAGTTCGCCAATGGCAAGCCCGTGAACAGCCCTTTCCCGCAAATCTCCTATGATGAGTCGATCGCCAAGTACGGCACCGATAAGCCCGACCTACGCAACCCGATCGAGATGCAGGATGTCACTGAGCATTTTCGCGGCTCTGGCTTCAAAATTTTCGCCGGCATGATCGACAAGGATCCCAAGGTGCGGGTGTGGGGAGTTCCCGCACCTAGTGGCGGCTCCAGAGCGTTCTGCGATCGCATGAACTCTTGGGCGCAAAGCGAGGGTCAGCCGGGGCTTGCATACATCATGTTCCGTGGTTCTGGCGAAGGCGAGCAAAGAATAGACGAAGCGGCAGGGCCGGTTGGCAAGAACCTGGGTCCGGAACGTTCAAGCGCTATCCAGAAGCAGCTCGGTCTCAAGGGGGGTGATGCTGTGTTTTTCGCGGCTGGAAACCCGGCGAAATTTCATAAGTTTGCGGGCGATGCGCGCACCAAGATCGGTGAGGAGCTCAAGCTCATTGATGAAGACTGCTTTGCGTTCTGCTGGATCGTCGACTACCCCATGTACGAGTGGAACGAGGACGAGAAAAAGATCCAGTTCTCGCACAACCCGTTCTCTGCACCCCAAGGTGGCATGGCAGCGCTAGAAGCCGCAAAGACAACAGAAGATCTACTGGCGCTCAAAGCCTGGCAGTACGACATCGTTTGCAACGGTGTGGAGCTATCGTCTGGAGCGATCCGCAACCACTTGCCGGACGTCATGTACAAGACGTTCGAGATCGCAGGCCATCCGCCTGAGGTGCTCGAAAGCGAGTTTGGCGGCATGTTGAAAGCCCTTCAGTGTGGAGCACCGCCGCACGGCGGTATTGCGCCCGGCATCGACCGTATCGTCATGCTCTTGGCGGGCGCCACCAATCTGCGCGACGTTATCATGTTCCCCATGAACCAGCAGGCGGAAGACCTGCTGATGGGCGCGCCCTCCCAAGTGCACGCCAAGCATCTGCGCGAGCTTCACATTCGCCTTGCCGTGCCGCCGGAGCAAAAGGGGTGACTGCCGAGCCCCTTAGACTTTGACGATGGACTGGGATCAGAAAATCTACCGGTATTGCGAGCGTGGGAACGATCCAGCCCTTTGGGCGGAACCGATAAACGCGGTATCGAATGCGGCCTTCATCATCGCGGCGCTGGTGGCCGCTTGCGCGTATGCACGTCTCCCAAACGACAAGCGTAATGTCACAGAAGCAGCGCTCATCCTTGTTACGATCGCGATAGGTGCGGGCAGCTTTCTATTCCACACTCTTGCGACCGTGTGGGCGGCTCAGGCAGACGTAATACCTATCGGTATCTTCATGCTGCTTTATTTCGGCTATGCGCTGCGCCAATTCCTGGCGTTTCCCTGGCTCATCGTTGCAATCGGGATCGGTCTTTTCGTTTGGTCGCTACAGGCGATTGGCAATATTCAATGTGGTGAGTCGCTGGCCATGACGGGTTCCCCACACGGACCCTGCTTTAATGGTTCGCTCGGTTACATGCCGGCCCTGATCGCAATGCTTGGTATCGGCGCGGTGCTCGCAATTCGGCGCCACCCCGCGTGGCCCTACATCCTCACGGCTGGGTTTGTATTCTGTGCTTCGCTGGCGTTCCGGTCCATCGACTGGCACATGTGTGCACTGATTCAGGTAGACGGGCGCGCGATCGGCACTCATTTTGTTTGGCATATCTTAAACGCGATAGCGCTTTACTTTCTACTTATGGGCGCTATCCGTTCCGGACGGTAAGGCCATTGAATGGCGCATTGATTATAAGGTGGCTCTCGCCCATAACGGTCGGTCTCGCGGACGTGGCGAAATTGGTATACGCAAGAGACTTAAAATCTCTCACCCGTAAGGGTTTACGGGTTCGAGTCCCGTCGTCCGCACCAACACAAAATGAGACTTAAAATCCTGAGGCGGTAACGCCGTGCGGGTTCGACTCTCGCCGTCCGCACCATGGGCCGTGCAGCGGTGCCCGCGAGTGGTGTGCAAGTATGATCGAAATGGGCTTGGCAAAGTCCTCAATCGGCTAGCTCTTCGGGTCGCCACCCGTAAAGCCAGTCATAGCGTGTCATAAGCCTATGCGGGGATACCGATCGTAGCGCCAGGTTGCGCGCCTGCGCCAGTGGACCGGATAGGTGATAGATGCGCCCGTTCCTGCGCGATGCACTCGCGATATTAGCAGCCCGTTCACGCCGCCGGTGCCCGTACCATGTGAGCGCGGCGGGCACGTCAGCATCGAACCGGTGAAATGCGTCGGCCAAGACGGCGGCATCCTCCAACGCCAGCGCGCCTCCTTGTGCCAGGAATGGTAGAATTGGATGCGCTGCGTCGCCCAGCAGGGCAACTGGCCCGCGCGACCATTTTCGCGGTACCGGTAGCGTATGTAGAGCCCATCGTTTCCAGGTTTGGGCCCTCTCTAGCAAATCGCGCAAGGCCAGAGTGCAGGATGGCATGCGCTGCAGCAGCCAACTGGCCGGGACTGGAGCGCCCCAATCCTTGTCGGGTTGTGTGTCGTTGACAATCGCGACAAGCGCGAGCTCTTTCTGGTTTGCCACGGGGTAATGCACGATGTGCGCGCCGGGGAGGAGCCACACACTGGTCTCTTGCCTGCGAAATGCCTCAGGCACCTCGGCTGCGGCGACAACGGTTCGCGCCGCACTCTTGCCGAAGAAACGGGGTGCGCGCGGATCAAATTGCAAGCTCCTAACAGTCGACCACATGCCATCCGCTGCGATAAGTGATTTGCCCGTCAAGGAGTGTCCATCTGCGGATGTAACCGCGACCAACTGTCCGTCAGTTGCAATCTCCGTCGATTCGAAACCCAACGACAGGGCGACGAGAGGCTCGGCGCGTGCAACTTGCAAAAGGGCAGCGTGCAAGTCGCTGCGATGGGCGACCCAATAGGGCGAACCGTGGCGCTCTGCGATCCAGCGGCCGAGCGGTAGGCGAGCAAGATCGGTACCTCTCGCTCCGTCGCGAACGCGGATTGCTTCGGGAGCTGCGACATGCGGGCGAAGAGTTTCTGCAACGCCCAAAAGGCGCAGAATGTGTGTTCCATTGGGGCCGATCTGGATGCCAGCGCCTTCCTCATGGAAAGTGGCGCGCCGTTCCAGAACATGCGATGCGATCCCACGCCGCGCTAAAGCCACGGCCGCTGCGAGCCCACCGATACCACCGCCGGCGATTAGCACCGCTTGTCCGCGGTCCTTGCTCGCTCGCTCTAGAGCCGCTTTGGCGTCCGTGTTTGCAGTCGGTTGGAGCCGCGGCACGTTCATGTCCCGTGGTCGTTGGGAGCGCAGGGAATCAGTCGAAATCCTCGGCGAGGTTCACGAGGCAGCCCTTGGGGTCGGAATCGTTGGGCGCGAGGCGTGGGTCGTGGATGAAGAGGGTTGAGCAATAAGGGCAAAGAATTTGCCCATCATCGCCCATATCCAAATACACGTGCGGGTGATCAAATGGTAGGCGCGCGCCCATGCAATTCAGCTCGCGCACACCGATGAAGATCTTCTCGACGCCTTGGTCGTTGGCGAGGTGGGGGACGACGCTTTCAGCCATTCTTTCCGCCTAGTAAATGTTCTAACGAACATCGGCTGACGATAGCCGCCGCCGTAGTGAAATGATAGGGGTGCGGGCCAGCCTATACCCCAATCTTAAAGGACCAATCCTGGTGCATACGTTCGATTCAGATGGGGTCGAGATCGCCTACGTTGACGAAGGGGCCGGCGATCCAACGCTCCTTATTCACGGGTTCGCCTCCAACACGGCGACAAATTGGATCGATACCGGTTGGGTCCAAACGCTGACCGCTGCAGGGCACCGTGTCATTGCATTCGACAATCGCGGGCATGGGCGAAGCGCCAAGCTCTATTCGACCAGCGATTATGGGGCGCCGCTTATGGCCGAGGACGCGCTCCGGCTTCTCGACCATTTGGGCATCGAGGCTGCGGATATCATGGGCTATTCTATGGGCGCGCGCATTTCCGCTTTTCTGGCGATTGGGTACCCGCGGCGTGTGAGAAGCCTCGTTTTTGGAGGGCTAGGCCTCAACATGGTGCGCGGCGTTGCCGGCACCGGGCCAGTCGCGCGCGCACTTGAAGCCGAAAGCATCGACGAAGTTGCGAACCCTACAGCCCGCACCTTTCGTGCCTTCGCTGAGCAAACAGGCAGTGATCTTAAGGCACTTGCCGCATGTATCCGCTCCGCTCGAGCGCAGATCACCGCGGATGATCTTGCCCGCCTTACCTGTCCCGTTCTCGTCGTGGTGGGGGAGCAGGATGTTATCGGCGGCTCTGCACAGGGGCTTGCAGAACTAATTCCGGGCGCGCGTGCGCATCAGATCGAAGGCCGCGATCATATGAAAGCTGTCGGAGACCGTACCTACAAGAATGCGGTAGTGGACTTCCTGGCGCATCGACCGTGACGTCGAGGGCTCTCCT